>DASQXF010000235.1:0-7222 GCA_035639895.1 Xanthobacteraceae bacterium | reverse complement strand
AATGTGAGTCGCAACCGCGACGGACCATCTTTCGTGTGCTGATGCCCATGTTCTTGGGTAACGACGCCGAGCCGGGCGACGCTGCCTGAAGGGGATGCCAATGCCCGCTGGAAACATTCTGGTTGCGGACGACGACGCGGCGATCCGCACCGTGCTCAACCAAGCGCTCTCGCGCGCAGGTTACGAAGTTCGCTCGACCAGCAATGCCGCGACGCTGTGGCGCTGGGTCAGCCAAGGGGAGGGGGATCTCGTCATCACCGATGTGGTGATGCCGGACGAAAACGCGTTCGACCTCCTGCCGCGCATCAAAAAGGTGCGGCCGGAGCTTCCCGTGATCATCATGAGCGCGCAGAACACGTTCATGACGGCGGTGCGCGCGTCCGAGCGCGGCGCCTACGAATACCTGCCGAAGCCGTTCGATCTCAAGGAGCTCATCGGCATCGTGGGGCGCGCGCTGGCGGAGCCGAAGGAGCGCACGCGCCCGGCCCCCAAACCGGACGACGTCGAATCGATTCCGCTCATCGGCCGCTCGCCGGCGATGCAGGAAATCTACCGCGTGCTCGCCCGGCTCATGCAGACCGATCTCACCGTCATGATTTCGGGTGAGTCGGGAACCGGCAAAGAGCTGGTCGCGCGCGCGCTGCACGATTACGGCAAACGCCGCAGCGGCCCGTTCGTGGCCATCAACATGGCCGCGATTCCGCGCGATCTCATCGAATCCGAATTGTTCGGCCACGAGAAGGGCGCCTTCACCGGCGCCAACACCCGCAGCTCCGGCCGTTTCGAACAGGCCGAGGGCGGCACGCTGTTCCTCGACGAGATCGGCGACATGCCGATGGAGGCGCAGACGCGGCTGCTGCGCGTGCTGCAGCAGGGTGAATATACCACGGTGGGGGGACGTACCCCGATCAAGGCCGATGTCCGCATCATCGCTGCCACCAACAAGGATTTGCGCATTCTGATCCAGCAGGGCCTGTTTCGGGAGGATTTGTTCTTCCGTCTCAATGTAGTGCCGTTGAGACTGCCACCGCTGCGCGAACGCATTGAGGACGTGCCTGATCTGATCCGGCATTTCTTCACCCAGGTCGAGCGCGAAGGGTTGCCGGCCAAGCAGCTCGACCAGGCGGCGCTTGAGCTGCTCAAGCGGCACCGCTGGCCGGGGAATGTGCGTGAACTCGAAAATCTGGCGCGCCGCCTCGCCGCGCTCTATCCCCAGGAAACGATCACGGCCTCAGTGATCGACGCCGAACTCTCACAGCCCGCCATGCTGTCCGATGCGGAGGCGCCGCGCGCGGAGGAGGGCCTCTCGGCCGCAGTCGAACGGCACCTGATGTCTTATTTCGCGAACTTTGGCGATGGCTTGCCGCCGCCCGGCCTCTACCATCGCGTGCTGCGGGAGATCGAGCATCCGCTCTTGTCGGTGACGCTCGCAGCCACTCGCGGCAATCAGATACGCGCGGCGGATCTCCTCGGGGTCAATCGCAATACGCTGCGCAAGAAAATCCGCGATCTCGAAATCCAGGTCTTCCGCAGCAGCGGTTGATCGCTCTTCTTCCGCGGCCGAGCCTGATGTTTTTACCGTGGTGCCGATCGGCCACAGGGCGCGCTCGCGCGCCCCGGAATTGTCGCAATTCGGCAACATTGTTGTATAAAAGCATCAATCGACAAGACCGTCGATCACTAGGGGGGCACCTAAACGGGCGTATTTCCACGCACTGTTGCAGGTTCCCGTTTGGGACGAAACGAGTCGATGACCAGCATCGGCCAGGCCGCTACCACCGAACTGATGACTGCTGCCGCCGGGCCGACCTCGGGATGGATCCCGCGGGCGCTCGGGGTTGCTGCCGTGGCGCTCGCGCTGCTCTCCGCGATCCTCACCTTCGTTGTGCTCGCCGGCCTCACGCCGATCGCGCCCACGCACGAGGTTGTGGTCACGCTCCTGCTTACAAACGCGGGCACGGTCTTCCTTCTCGTTTTGGTCATAGCGCGGGAGGTGTGGAAAATCGTGCAAGCGCGGCGGCGCGGGCGCGCCGCGGCACGGCTGCACGTGCGCATCGTCGCCTTGTTTTCCGTCATCGCCGCGGTTCCTGCGATAGCCGTCGCCGTCGTGGCAAGCGTGACGCTCGACCGCGGCCTCGACCGGCTGTTCTCCCAACAAACGCGCTCGCTGATCGAGAACTCCCTGATCGTCGCCGACGCTTACGTGCGCGAACACGTGCAGTTCGTGCGCGCCGACGCCATCGCGATCGCTATCGAACTCGCGCGCGCAAAGCCGCTGTTTGATCAGTCGCGCGAACAGTTCCATCAATTCCTTACGGTTCAGGCCTCGATCCGGGGATTGCCGGGGGTGATGCTGCTGGACAAGGACCTCAACGTCATCGACCAGGTCGATGCACGGACCAGCGAAGCCTTCGTCAAACCATCGTCCGAGGTGTTGGCTGCCGTCAACGACACCGATCCCCAGGTGGCGATGTTCCTCGAGGACAACTACGTTGCCGCGATCATCAAGCTGCGCGGCTATAACGACATCTACCTGTACGTTGCTCGCCTGCTCGACCCCCGCGTGCTCGCGCAGCTACGGGCGACGCAAGCGAGCGTCGCTCAGTATGCCGATCTCTCCGCGCGCCGGGTCGGCATTCAGATCGCGTTCGCACTCATGTACACGGTGATTGCGCTCATCGTGCTGCTGTCCGCAGTCTGGATCGGACTGAACTTTGCCAATTACCTCGTCGCACCGATCCGGCGCCTGATCAGCGCGGCTCAAGTTGTCGCGACCGGCAATCTTTACGTCCAAGTGCCGACGCGGCGCTCGGAGGGCGACCTCGCCCAACTGGGCGAGACTTTCAACAAGATGACCCAGGAGCTGCGCACCCAGCGCGACGACATCGTCCGGGCCCGTGACTTGATTGACAGCCGCCGTCGCTTCACCGAGGCGGTTTTGGCTGGCGCGAGCGCCGGCGTCATCGGCGTCGATGCCGACAGCTGCATCAGCATCCTGAATCGATCGGCGGAGCAGCTCATCGGACGCACGGAGACCGAGGTGCTCGGACAGCCCTTGGCCGAGGTTGTTCCCGAGCTTGCCGCCATGCTTGAGGCTGCCCGCGCCGGGGTACAGCGCTTGATTCAGGGCCAAGTGACGATCAACCGCAACGGCCGAGAGCGCAATCTTTCGGTGCGGGTCACAAGCGAGCAGTCGGGCGCCGCCGAGGGCGGCTATGTGGTGACGCTCGACGACATCACCGAACTCGTGGCTGCGCAGCGCACCTCGGCATGGGCCGACGTCGCACGTCGCATCGCGCACGAGATCAAAAACCCGCTTACCCCCATCCAGCTCTCCGCCGAACGCTTGCGGCGGAAGTACGGGGGGGTGATCAACGACGACGGCGGCGTTTTCAAGCAATGCACCGACACGATCGTTCGTCAGGTCGATGACATCAAACGCATGGTCGACGAATTCTCCCGCTTCGCGCGCATGCCCAAGCCGGTGATGACGGCCGAGGACGTCGCCGACACCGTGCGGCAAGTGGTGTTTCTGCAGCGCGTGGCCAACGCCGATATCGATATCGACCTCGAGATCGCGGAAGAACCGATGCCGGCAAAGTTCGACCGCCGGCTCATCTCGCAGGGGCTCACCAACATCATCAAGAACGCCACCGAAGCCATCGCCGCGGTGCCGCCGGGAGAATTGGGGCGTGGGCGCATCCGCGTCTGGGCCGGTCGCGAAGCCGACGACATCGTCGTCGATGTGATCGACAACGGCATCGGACTGCCGAAGGAGAACCGCAGCCGGCTGCTCGAACCCTATGTCACGACTCGCGAGAAGGGCACCGGTCTCGGTCTAGCCATCGTGGGTCGGATCCTGGAGGAACACGGCGGACGCATCGAGCTCGGCGATGCCGCCGATAAAATCCCCGGCCAACGCGGGGCATGGATGCGGCTACGCTTTGCCGCAGAGCCGGCGAGCTCAAACGAGGGCGAATCCGCGCCTCAGTCTCAAACCCCCCAACTAGCGACGAACGCTTAAGCCATGGCCGATGACATCCTGATTGTCGACGATGAAGCAGATATCCGGGAACTCGTTTCCGGCATTCTGCAGGACGAAGGCTACATCACGCGCTCAGCGCGTGACAGCGACGATGCGCTGGCTCACGTTGCCAGCCGCAGACCCAGTCTGGTCTTTCTCGATATCTGGCTGCAAGGCAGCCGGCTTGACGGCCTGCAGCTGCTCGATGCAATGAAAGCGCAGCACCCCGAACTGCCGATCGTCATGATTTCGGGGCACGGCAACATCGAAACGGCGGTCGCGGCGATCAAGCAGGGCGCCTACGACTTCATCGAAAAGCCGTTCAAAGCCGACCGCCTGGTTCTGGTCACTCAGCGCGCGCTCGAGACGTCGCGGCTCAAGCGCGAGGTCAAGGCGCTTAAGCAATTGGCGCCTTCGACGCTGGTCGGCAAATCATCATCGATGAACCAGCTGCGCCAGACAGTCGAAAAAATTGCTCCGACCAACAGCCGCATTCTGATCGTCGGGCCGGCCGGCGCCGGCAAGGAGCTGGCGGCGCGCGCCGTCCACAGCCAATCGGCGCGCGCCAATGGGCCCTTCATCGTGATCAATGCCGCGGCGATGATGCCGGATCGCATGGAAGTCGAGTTGTTCGGCGTCGAGCAGCCGACGAACGGGGGAGGGCGCAAGGTCGGCGCACTCGAAGAAGCGCATGGCGGCACGTTGTTCATCGACGAGATTGCCGACATGCCGCGCGAGACGCAAAACAAAATCTTGCGCGTCCTGGTCGAGCAGACCTTCCAACGCGTCGGCGGCACGAATAAGGTCCAGGTGGACGTGCGCATCATCTCTTCGACCGGACGCAACATCGAAGCCGAGATCGCCGCCGGCAAGTTCCGCGAAGATCTCTATCACCGCCTTTCGGTGGTGCCGATCCGGGTGCCGCCGCTCGCGGAGCGGCGCGATGATATTCCGAGCCTGATCGAATACTTCATGCATCAGATCTCGCAGGCGACGGGGCTACCGAAGCGTTTGATTGGTGAGGATGCCATGGCGGTGCTGCAGTCGCACGACTGGCCCGGCAACGTGCGCCAGCTGCGCAACAACGTGGAGCGACTTATGATCCTCGCCGGCGGCGATCCGGAGGCGGTGATCAACGCGGACATGCTGCCACCGGACGTCGGTTCCATGGTTCCGTCCATGCCCGGCGGCGACGGTGGCGAACATCTCATGGGGCTGCCGTTGCGCGATGCCCGCGAAGTGTTCGAACGCGAATACTTGGTTGCCCAGATCAGCCGATTCGGGGGCAACATTTCCCGCACGGCCGAGTTCGTCGGCATGGAGCGCTCGGCGCTGCACCGCAAGCTCAAGGCGTTGGGAATAGACTGACCGCTGATGTCGCGCATTGCTTATGTGAACGGCCGCTATCTGCCTCAGCAGGCGGCGACCGTGCACGTGGAGGATCGCGGCTACCAGTTCTCCGATGGCGTCTATGAAGTCTGCGAGGTGAGGGACGGCCGCATCATCGATGCGCGCCGCCATGTGGCGCGTCTCAAACGCTCGCTCGATGAGCTTCGCATCGATATGCCGATGTCGGAGGCCGCGCTCGCGGTCGTGCTGCGCGAGTGCATGCGACGAAACCGGGTGCGGGACGGCATCATCTATCTGCAGATCACGCGCGGCGTGGCGCGGCGCGATCACGGTTTCCCGCCGCCAGGCACCCGCCCCAGCATCGTGGTCACCGCTCACGGCATCGATCTGGCGGGGAACGAGCGCATCGCCGCCGAAGGCGTCGGGGTCGTCACCGTGCCTGACAATCGCTGGCAGCGCGTCGACATCAAATCGGTCTCGCTGTTGCCCAATGTGCTGGCAAAGCAAGCGGCGCGCGAGCGCGGAGCGAAAGAGGCGTGGTTCGTCGACAGCGACGGACATATCACCGAGGGATCGTCGAGCAACGCGTGGATCGTCACCAAGGGCGGCAAGGTGGTCACCCGGCCCGCGGACCACGGAATTTTGCGGGGCATCACACGAACCGTGCTGATCGACGTCATCAAAGCCCAGGGGCTCACCTTCGAGGAGCGGCCGTTTACGGTCGAGGAAGCTTATGGCGCCCGCGAAGCCTTTCTCACCTCGGCCAGTCAGATTGTCATGCCCGTCGTTCGCATCGACGACCGCCCGGTCGGCAATGGGGCCCCGGGATCCGTGGCAACGACCTTGCGCGCGGAATTTCACCGCCACGCGGAGTGGACTTGAGGGAGAGCATGCCCAAACCAGGCGCCTGTGCCGCCAACTTGTGCTTGCGCCGCCCGCGGACGTAGCCTGTAATGGTAGGGCCCGGGTTTCTGTTCAACGTGCAAGGGTAGAAAATGAGCACAGCGACCCGGCAATAAGCCTCGCGGGAAGGGGCCCGCGAGCGAGAAAATGGAACAACGACAATGGCGGCAGACCGCTCACAAAATCTGCAAGACACCTTCCTCAACCACGTCCGCAAGAACAAGACCCCGCTCACGATTTTCCTGGTGAACGGAGTGAAGCTCCAGGGCGTTGTAACTTGGTTCGATAACTTTTGCGTGCTCCTGCGACGGGACGGACATTCACAACTCGTCTACAAGCACGCGATTTCGACCATCATGCCGGGTCATCCGATCCAGCTGTTCGAAGGCGCCGACGAGGCGTCCGCCGCGGAAAAGGTCTGATTGGAACCACGCCGGTTCGATAGCACCACCGACCGACTGAGACCGCCGGAGGGCCGGGAGACCGGACGCGCGCTCGTCGTCGAGCCGCATCTGCGCTCCCGGGTATCGGCAGCCCCGGACGCGCGCGCCAAGGCCATGCTGCGTTCGCCCGCTGCCAGGCTCGACGAAGCCGTTGGCCTCGCTCGTGCCATCGACCTCAACGTGGTCTCGTCCGGTATCGTGCCGCTCGGCGGCATTCGCCCCGCGACCTTCATCGGCAAGGGTAAGGTCGAGGAGATGGCCGGCCTGATCAAAACCGAAGATGCCGGGATCGTGGTGATGGACTGCGCGCTCTCCCCGGTGCAGCAGCGCAATCTCGAAAAAGCCTGGGGCGCCAAGGTGCTCGATCGCACCGGATTGATCTTGGAAATCTTCGGTCGCCGTGCCCGCACCCGCGAAGGCGCGTTGCAAGTCGAGCTGGCGCATCTCACTTACCAGAAGAGCAGGCTCGTGCGCTCATGGACGCACCTGGAACGCCAACGTG
>DASQXF010000234.1:0-5468 GCA_035639895.1 Xanthobacteraceae bacterium | reverse complement strand
CCCGTCGCCCTGGGCGATCGCCTCGACGCCCCATCTGCGATCGGTGTCGTAAACGACGATGAGGCCGATCGGCATGTCGGCCGCGATGACCTTCCAGGTCGCCTGCGAGTTCAATAGCTCGCGCTTGAGCCAGGCGACTTGCGCCGGGCCAAGGAAGTAGGCTGCCGGCCCATAGCTCTGCTCCAGCCCCTCGCCGTTGGGCCCGCGGTAGCTGCGCATGTCGAGCATGAACACGTCGAGCAGCGGCCCGTAGGAAATCTTGCGATACACGCGACCCGGCTCCACCGGCGTGAAGCGCAGGGGCATATATTCATGGAACGCGCGGCCGGCGCGCGCCGCCAGCAGCAAGGCGCTCTGCTCGACATATTTCTTGCGCTGGTGCTCGGCGCGGGTGAGCGGCTCGCCCGGCCACCAGTTGTTGGACACCTCGTGATCGTCCCACTGCGCGAAGATCGGCACCTCGGCATTGAAGGCGAGCACGTTCCTGTCGAGCAGGTTGTACTTGTAGTTGCCGCGAAACTCGGCGAGCGTCTCCGCCACCTTCGCCTTTTCCTCGGTCACCACGTTTTTCCAGGTCTCCCCGTTCGGCATTTTCTGCTCGGGGTAGATCGGGCCGTCGGCATAAACGGTATCGCCGTTGTGGATGAAGAAATCGGGGCGGTTGCGCAGCATGGTCGCATAGGCGCGCATGCCGCCGCGCGACTCGTCGATGCCCCAGCCCTGGCCGGCGGTATCGCCCGACCACACGAACGAGATCGAGCGCCGGTCGCGCGGCGCGGTGCGAAAGCGGCCGGTCATTGGTTCGCCGACAATGGTTGGGAACGCAAGATCCTGGAAGCTGATGCGGTAGAAGATGTCCTGCCCCGCGGGCAGGCCGTCGATCAGCACCTTGGCCGTGAAATCGGATGCGGCCAGGGCGTCGACGAAGACCGCGCGCTCGATGGTCTTGAAACTATCCGATGTCGCGACCTCGGCCAGCATGCGCGCCGGACGATCGGCGCGCGCCCAGATCACGGCGGAATCGGTCGAGACGTCACCGGACTGAATGCCATGGGTGATCAGCGGGCGATCGGCGGCGCGGCTCAGATAAGGTTTGGCGAGCCCGCTAACGGCGGAGATCGCGGTCGAAGCCGTGGCGGTGGTCAGAAACCGCCGCCGCGACACGGGAATGCGGGCCATCATGGGAAATCCTCCGGTCGCAAGGAGAAGGGGAGGGATGGCGGCCGATTATCACAGAACGCGGACGGTTATGTGACACGACATTACATCATGCACTGCCGCGGCGCGGTCCCGATTGCTCAGCGGTGTCCGCTTCCTCGAGTTCTTCGGCGACAATGTCGCCTTTCGGAGTGATGTCCCCGCCCAATCGGCTGCGAGCTACTTCGCGGATGCGCTCGGCGATGCGTGGTTCGCGATCCATGAGGACGTGCAGATCGTGGGCATCGAGCATGAGCAGGCTCGTTCGGGTGACGGCGGTTACGGTCGCGCTTCTGCGCGTGCGGCGCAGCGCTGCGACCTCACCGAAGAAATGACCGGCCCCGAGCCGAACGCGCTCGTTCTTGAGCTCGATTTCCACCTCTCCGGCTGCGATGAAATACATGGAATGCGCGGGCTCGCCGCGCCTGGCGATAACATCGCCGGCCTCGACTTGCTGCGCGTGCAGCAGCCGCATGATGTCGGCGATATCGGTTGCCTCAAGTTCGGCGAATAACGGCACGCGCGCTACCATTCCCCAGGTGACGACAAAATCGCGACGGTGGATTTCATCGGCGAATGCCGTGGCGACGATGCCGATCGGCAGCGCCACCATGATCAATCCGACGAAGATCGTAATAGCCGCGACGAGGCGGCCCAGCGCGGTCACCGGAACCACGTCGCCATAGCCGATCGTGCCCAGGGTGACGATCGCCCACCACATCGCGTCGGGAATGGTGCCGAATTTGTCGGGCTGCGCGTGACGCTCGATGACATGCATGATGCTTGCGGCGAGCAACGTCGCCCCGATCAAAATCACGAAACAGCCGAACAGGGCGCGGCGCTCGTGATAGAGAGCGTCCAGCAGCGAGCGCATGGCGGGCGAGTAGCGCGCCAGCTTGAGAAAGCGACCCATCCGAAACACCAGCAGGACGCGAAGGTCGAGCGGCACCAGAAATGCGAGCCAGAAGGGCAAGACGGCGAGGAGGTCGATCACGCCGAGCGGGCTCGAAACAAACTTCCACCGCGCCTTGCGCTCGGTTGCGTGCCGCTGCGGCGCGTGTTCGGCCGCCACCCAGACCCGCAGGGCATATTCAATGGTGAAAACAACCAGTGATATGAGCTCGATCGCAGTGAATAGCCGACCATATTGCGTCTGCAGCGAAGGCACTGAATCGAGCGTCATCGAGACGAGGTTGACGACGATCAGCACTACGATGAGCCGGCCGACAAGGAGACCTGTTCGGTCTGCGATGGTGCCATGCTCGAGGATTTCATAGAGGCGGCGCCGAAGCTTCGCAGTGCGCCGGATATGTCGCGGCATGGCCGGTTTCCAACCTCGGGGGAAGAGCCGGTTAGGCACGGCTCAATGGCAGCTCGAGGCAATGCCGTTCATGGAGGGGAAGGGTACCCGCCGCCTGCAAGGGCGCGCAAGCCAAATGGTAACGGGTTAGGCGTCCCCCATGCTGCTCGAGGCGCGGAATGCCGCATGGGCACATGCCGCCGCCCCTGCAGGGGAAAAGTTGCGATTAGCTTCGGTCGCGCGCCAGCGCGTAATAGCGCCGGCTCAAGCGCCGGTTGGGCGCGTCCAGGGCCCCAGCCGCACCCCTGCCGGCAAGGCTTCGTGCAACATCAACATCTCGCCGACCGTCTCCGAGGTGACGAGACCGACGAGGCGTCCGCTGCTATCGACCACGCCAATGGCGGATGCCGATTTCTCCTGCAACATGCGGAACGCGTCTTCCAGGCAGCGGCGGTGACCGATCGTCGGGACCGGCGCGGTCATCGCGTCCGCGACGCGGGCGTCGGGGCCGAGCTGCTTGAGCGCGCGAATGAGGTCGCTGCGGCCGAGCAGCCCGACCGGCTTGTCCGCCGCGTCGACCACCGGGAACTCGCTCTGGCTCGTGCGCAGCAGCGTCTGCACTGCGTCCTCCACGTGCGCGTCGGGCGTGAGCGTCGCGAATTGGGTCATCATCGCCGCGCTCGTGGGCACGCCGCGTGACATCGCCCGAATGGCGACGAGGTGGGCCTCCGAAGAGGCCGCGAGATAAACGAAGATCGCGATGAAAATCAGCATCGGGTTGGAGAACAGCCCGATGAAGCCGAGCGCAAAAGCGACGCCTTGGCCGATGAACGCGGCGATCTCGGTGGCGCGCACATAGCCCATGCGCGATGCCAGGATTGCGCGCAGGACGCGCCCCCCGTCCATGGGAAAGGCCGGGATCATGTTGAAGATGGCGAGGAACAGGTTCACGGCGGCGAGCCGATCGATCATGGACGTATGCGGACTTTCGACCGCGTAGAGATCGCCCGCGTTCACGCGCGCGCCGGCGAGCATGATCAAGGCAATCGCGATCGCCACGTTCACCAGCGGGCCGGCGATGGCGACGAGGAACTCCTCGTAGGGCTCTTCCGGAATGCGCTCGAGGCGCGCTACGCCGCCGATCGGCAGCAA
This sequence comes from Xanthobacteraceae bacterium, assembly GCA_035639895.1. Taxonomy (GTDB): domain Bacteria; phylum Pseudomonadota; class Alphaproteobacteria; order Rhizobiales; family Xanthobacteraceae; genus VAZQ01. The sequence continues at coordinate 1,819 of DASQXF010000234.1, read as the reverse complement.
GGTCACGTCGGGCGTCGACACGCCGAACGCGCGCGCCGTGAAGATGTGACCGAATTCGTGCGCCACCACGCAGACGAACAAAAGCACCAGGAAGGCAAGTCCTCGCCAGGCCGCCTCCGGTCCGCCCGCGACCCAACTCGCCGCGAAAATCCAGCCCAGAAACAACAGGAAAGTGACGTGAACGCGGACCGCCGTTCCGGCGATCGTGCCGATATTGAGCGACCAGGGCATCGGGGCCTCCAGGCAGGATCCGGTTGGCGATAAGGACCGCAACCAGCCGGCCTCTCGGTGATAGGTAGGCGTTCGTGCCGCCTTTGCGAGTGGCTCGCGAGGTCCTATTCGTGGCACAATCGAAACAATCGTGAGGTGCCGCCCATGGTAGAGAAATTGACCGGCAGCGCGCGCACGGCCGCGCTCGCCAAGCTTTCCGGCTGGAGCGAGGTGAAAGGTCGCGACGCCATCACCAGAGAATTCAAGTTCAGCGACTTCAACGAGGCGTTCGGCTTCATGGCGCGTGCTGCGCTGATCGCGGAGAAGCTCGATCACCACCCGGAATGGTTCAACGTCTACAACAAAGTCGAGGTGACGCTCGCAACGCACGATGCCGGCGGCGTGACCGAGCGGGACATCAAGCTCGCCCAGGCCATGGATCGCCTGGCTAAGGCGATCGCATGATGCGGTTCGAATGGGCCGCATGGTGGGGGCAAGCCGGATTCGAGGCGGGCGAGGCGGAAGCGCGTGCGGCGCGAGTTCTGGCAAAAAGCACGGCGCGTTGCCGCGGGGCTACCGTCGCCGAGGATCTGCTGGCCGCCTATTACTGCGCGTTCGACCACGCCACACCAATGCCGGTGAGAGCCTCGCTCGTCGGCGCGCTCGCCTATTTCGTGCTGCCGTTCGACGCGATGCCGGACGTCTTTCCGCTCCTGGGCTTCACCGATGACGCTGCGGTACTGCTGGCGGCGCTACGCATGGTCGGAGCGCACATGCGCCCGGAGCATCGCGACGCGGCGCGCGCTGCGCTCGAGCGGATGAAAGCGGAAGGTCGCTAGGTCCTCGCTTTCGGGGACCACAGTAACTGGATCGGCTCGGTCACACCCGCACCACCAGCTTGCCCATCACCTCGCGGTTCGCGAGCGCCTTGAGCGCCGCCGGGGTCTCGGCCAGCGGGTAGACTTTCTGGACGTGGCACGACAGCTTGCCTTCAGCGCACCAGCGGGCGAGCGTTTCGATCGCCGCCTTGTACTGTTTCGTCTGCTGCCGAACCCACGCTCCCCAGAACACGCCGAGCACGGCGCAGCCTTTGAGCAGCACCAGATTGAGCGGCAATTTCGGGATCTCGCCGGCGGCAAAGCCGACGACGAGGTGGCGGCCCTCCCAGGCGAGCGAGCGCAGCGCCGGCTCGCTGTAGCGTCCGCCAACGGGATCGAACACGACGTCGATGCCGTGCTCGCCGCCGAGCCGCTTGAGCGCGGCGCGCAAATCATCCCGTTCGTAGTTCACCGCCTCGTGCGCGCCGTGCGCGCGGGCAAAAACAAGCTTGTCGTCGGTCGAGGCACAGGCGATCACGCGTGCGCCCATGCGGTTGCCGACCTCGACGGCCGCGAGCCCGACCCCGCCCGAGGCGCCGAGCACGGCCAACGTTTCCCGCGGCTGCATCAGGGCGCGGTATTTGAGCGCATGATAGGCGGTGCCGTAGGTGATGGTCAGCGCCGCGGCGCGATCGAAGTCGAGCTCGGCAGGGAGCTTGACGATGTTGTCGGCGGCCACCGTGGTGCGTTCGCGCGCGGCATTGAAATTGGTGTAGCCCATGACGCGGTCG
>DASQXF010000233.1:0-8998 GCA_035639895.1 Xanthobacteraceae bacterium | reverse complement strand
GCCGGCCAACGCTGTGGATCTCCTCGTGACCCAGTACAAGAATGACCCTTCCGGCGCGCCCTACGGCATCGCGCTCGAGAAGGGCTTCTTCAAGAAGCACGGCCTCGACATCACCGGCATCATCTCCGGCGCGGGCGGCGGCAGCTCCGTACGCAATGCCATGGCAAGCGATCTCGGCTATGGCGATGTCACCGCGGCCCCGGTCATCGCCGCCGCCGAACAGGGGCAGGACGTCAAGATCGTGAGCATCACGGCACGGTCGCTCGCCGACCTGGTGCTGATCGTCATGCCCGATTCGCCGCTCAAAACACCCGCCGATCTCAAAGGCAAGAAGTTCGGCATCAGCAATCCGAAGTCGCTCGGCGAGATGATGGGCGTGCTGGTGATGGAGAAGGCCGGGCTCAAGCAGGGTGACGTGCAAATGACGGCACTCGGCAGCCTGAGCGGCGCGCTCACGGCGTTGGAAAACGGCGTGGTGGACGCGACATCCATCCCCATCATCCTGTTCCGGAGCCGCGGCGGTGAGAGCAAGTATCGCGTGCTCGTCGGCCCAAAAGACTTGCCGCTGATCCCCTCGCAGGTGGGGATGGCGACCAGCCAAGCCATCAAAGAGCAGCCGGAGAAGCTGCGCGCGATCCAGACGGCGCGCCGCGAGGGCACGAAGTTCATCTATGAGCATACCGATGAGGCGATCGACATACTTTCGAAGATCTACGAACCTTTGCCTCGGAATGACGTAGGCGTCATGGTAAAGGAGCTCGTGCAGGCAAAATTCTGGAGCGAGGGCCGCATTGAGATGCCGCTGCTCGAACAGACCGTGCACGCGATGAAAGGCGTGGGAATGCTGCAGAAGGACGTGGACCTCAGCAAGGTCGTCGACAGCTCGTTCCTGCCTCCCGATTTGCAAAAATGACGGCCCGAGACGAGGACATCCACGCCTCGCTTTCGGGTGTGACCCGGGTCTATCCAGGTGCTGCCGGCACGCCGCCGGTTCATGCGCTCGGACCGATCGATCTTGAGCTCAAACGCGGCGAATTTTTTGCCGTCGTCGGTCCGTCCGGGTGCGGCAAGTCCACCCTGCTCGAGGTGCTGGCCGGCCTTCAGCGACCTACGGCCGGCACGGTCACTTTCGAGGGGCGGCCGGTCAGCGGCAAGGTATCGGACGGCATCGGGGTCGTGTTTCAGGAGGACGCGAGCTTCCCTTGGTTGACGGTGTGGGACAACGCCGCATTCGGCTTGCGTCGCAACGGCCTGGCGGCCGAGGAGATCCGCCGTCGCGTCGACGATGCGCTGGCTTTCATGGGATTGACAGACTTCGCCCGCGCCTATCCCGCGCAGCTTTCCGGCGGCATGCGCCAGCGTGTCTGCATCTCGCGTACGCTCGTGCTGCAGCCGCGCCTCATTCTGCTCGACGAGCCGTTCGGGGCGTTGGATGCGCAGACAAGACTGCTGATGGGGGACGAAGTGCTGCGGCTGTGGCGGCGTACCGGGGCCACGATTCTCCTGATCACACATGCGCTGGATGAGGCTGCGATGCTGGCGGACCGCATCGGCGCCATGTCGGCACGTCCGGGCCGCTTCCTCGACATCGTCGTGACCGGCTGGCCGCGCGAGCGCGACAGCAAGATCGTCAGCGAAGCCAGCTTTGCCGAGATCACCGGGCGGCTGTGGGACAATCTGCGGGGCGAATCCATGAAGTCGCTCGGGCATTCCGGGGTGATGGCAGGATGAGCCGGGTGGGTTGGATCAGGATCGCCGTTCTTGTGGTCGCGATCGGCCTGCTCGAATTGTGCTGCCGCGGCGGCCTGATCGACCATCGGGTCGTGATCCCGCCCTCGCAGATGGCCGACGCGCTGATCCGTCTCCTGATCTCGGGCGATGCAAATGATCAGATCGTGCGCACATTCGGCATCGTCATCATAGCGGCGTTGACTTCGGTGGTGGCGGGGTTTGCGCTCGGCCTCGTCATCCACGCGCTGCCGCGCGTGCGGCAATCGCTCGATCCCTTCTTCGCCACCTATTACGCGGTGCCCATCTTCATTTTCTACCCGGTACTAATCGTCATCTTCGGACTGTCGGTCATCCCGATCGTGCTGATGGGGGTGGCGACCGCGATCGTCGCGATGATCATTGCAACCCTGAACGGTCTCGACCGGGTGCCGCAAGTGCTCACCAAGGTGGCGCGCGTCCATCGCATGGGGACGATCGCCACGGCGTTGCTGCTGAAATTACCGGCAGCGGCGCCGCATCTCTTCACCGGGGTCAAGCTCGCAGTCAGCTATGCCTTCATCGGCGTCATTGCCAGCGAGTTCATTCTTGCGCCCGCCGGGCTGGGGCGCGTCATTTCCGACGCCTATTCCGATTTCAACAATCGGCGGATGTACGCGCTGATGCTGCTGTTGATCATCGTGGCGACGGCCGTCAACATGGCCTTGCACGTGTTCGATCAGCGTTGGGCGGAACGGCGCGGGATCGCCAAGCCATGATCGCGACCAAGCGCGCCGCAGACACTGCGATCATTCTCATCGTCCTGCTGCTGATCTGGCAGGCGCTGCATCAGCTGGTCGGCGCGACTGCGCTGCCCGGCCCGGTACCGACGTTGGCCTATTTCGCCAAGCTCGTGCCGAGCGGGCGTTTTGTCGAGAACGCCTGGGCGACGCTTGTCTGCTTTTTCTATGCGCTGATTTTGTCCTACGGAATTGGATTGGGAATCGGCCTGTGGATGGGAATTCATCGACTGTCCGGAGCGGTTGGCGAGCCGATCCTCATTTCGCTCTACACGCTGCCGAAGGTGACGCTTTATCCGGTGGTGCTGCTGATCTTCGGGCTCAGTCTGTCGGGACGGGTGACGTTCGGCGCGATGCACGGGGTGCTGCCGGTGGCGCTGCTGACCATGGGTGCGATCCGCAATATCCCGCCGGTCTATCTGAAATCGGCCCGAACGCTTCACCTCTCCAGATGGCAGACCATTCTCACCGTGCTTTTTCCGGCAACCCTTCCGGAAGTGGTCGCAGGTCTGCGCATCGGCTTCACCCTGACGTTACTTGGAGTCCTTCTGGCCGAGATGTTCGCTGCCAAGCAAGGATTGGGATTTCTAATCATCAATGCCATGCAGCTGCTGCAGGCCGAGGAGATGATGACGGTTGCGGTGGTGCTGTTTGCATTCGCCGCGCTCGCGAACGCGCTGCTGCTATGGATCGAGCATCGGCTGCATCGCCGAGTGTGACAGCGGTGGCCGAGCCGCAAAGACAACAGAAAAGCCCGGGCGGCGCGAAAACGACATCCGGCTACAGGCGCTCTGCGCTCAACGGGAACGCGGTGAGCGGTTCTGATCCATCCTGTTTTGGGGATTGGGATCGTTGATGTTGGTCCCCGTATTGGCGTTTGGATTGGCTCTGCCGGCATTGGTGCCGGTACCCGTGGTGTTTCCCGAATTCGTGGTCGCCGCCCCTGAACTACCCTGAGCGCCGCTGCCGCTTGCTCCCCCGCCACTGCCTGCGCTCGTCCCGCCACCAGCTCCTCCTCCTGCGCCGCCGCCACCGCCCCCACCTCCGCCCTGCGCAAGTACGGCCGTGCTCAGCAACAACGCGGAAACCAGAGCGAGAGGAAAGAGTCTTCTGCTGGACATAGGGACATCCTTTCTACCAACGTGTTTCTCCACTCAAAGCGATGATCCATGAATTGTTCCGAACAGAGATCGTGATGGCAGCCCGAACCGGTCCCGGCTGGGATGCACAAACATGCAGTTGAAACTTGCACATCCCTCCGACTAAGCGCGAAAAAAATCTGAACTCGTGGTTGCCCGAATCAGCGCTCTTGCGTAAATAGCGATTCGGCGGAGGGAGGGAACCGACCCTTGTCGGTCGGCACGACGTCCGCGAGGCCGTCCGGCCCTGCTGAGATCCCGGACGGCCTTTTCTTTGCCGACAGTCGGCGTGCCGTCATTTTGCGGCAGCGCTGACTCTGGTTTTCGGCGGCGCGCGCCTCACTGGCATATATTGCGCTTGCAAGACTGCGATCGGCAGGACATCAAACAAGTCCGCAACCGGCAGCCGCGGTCCCGGCAGCGGTTTGCCGGCCGCCAGCAGGTTGCGCATTGCTGAAAAGCCTTCGGCTAACACCGATGCATTCCAGGCCTCGCTGAGCGGCCATTGCCGCCCTTCCTGCGTCGCCCGACCAAAAAGCCGTCCGCTCACCACGACGATAGCGTTTCGCTCGCCGAGCCGGGCAAACGCGATGATCTCCCGCCGGTGTGGGCCGATGACGTCGAGCGCACGATAGGATCCGTGGGCAAAGAGGTCCGCAAACGCGTGGCGGAGCGCCACAAGCTCGCGCATAAGTGCAAGCTTCACCCGGCCATCCGGCCACGTACTCGCCAGCGCGCGCCAATCCGGCGCCGCGCCAATCGATGCCAGCGCCGATGCTCGCGCCGCAAAATCGACCGGTCGCCTGTTGTCGGGATCCACCAGCGACAGATCCCAGAATTCACTTCCCTGATAAAAATCGGGGACGCCCGGTATGCTCGCCTTGAGCACCAATTGCGCGAGGCTGTTGAGCGCTCCCATCAAGGCTACACGGCGCGCGAATGCGTCGAAGCCGTCGATGAAAGTTGCCGAGCGCTCGCGATCGAGAACACGCTCAACAAAGTCCGTGAGGCCGGCTTCGTAGCGCTCGTCGGGCGCCAGCCAACTCGTCTGCTGTTTGCCCTCGCGCGCCGCCTTGATCGCAAACGCCTGCGTCCGCCCGACAAAATCCGCATCGACGCCGGCCAGAGGCCAGGCGCCGAGCAGCGCCTGATAGAGCATGTATTCGTGCGCCGGCGAGGGGGCGCGCGATGAGCCCGTCGCGACGATGAGCTTGGCGTTGTGCTGCCGCCATTGCTGCACGTTGCGCGTCCATTCGTCGGCGAGCTCGGTCAAGGCGAGCAGCCGCGTGCGCGCGTCCTCGCCGCGTTTGGTATCGTGGGTTGCGGTTGCGGTGAGCCCGTGCGGCCATTGAGCGGCACGCTCCTGCATGCGCTCGTGAAAACTGGCGATCGAGACCCCACCGGCGGCAGGATTGCCGCCAACCTCGTTGAGGGCCAAGAGGCGGTGAAAACGATATACGGCCGTATCCTCCAAAGATTTTGCCATCATCGGGCCGGTGAACTGCTGAACCTTGAACGCGAAGCGCCGATCGCGGGCGATGCTATGGCCGATGCGGCCGGGAGCGACCAGATCGAGCGTGAGCGCATCGCGCAGGAAATCGAAAATGCGCACATCCGGGCCGAACCATTCGCTGCGCGCCTTGGCGAGTGCCCCCTCGATGATCGCGCGATCCTCCCGGCTCGGGCCTGACGCAGTGACGTAGGTGCGATAGATCGGGAAATGCAGGATGAACAGCTCGAACGCCGCGCGCAGACGCTCGGCAGTATAGTCGCGCGTGCTGTAGTGGCCGGCGGCGATACGCACGAGCAACCGGGTCAGCACGGTGAACTCGCTCGCTAGGATGTTTGCGATCACACGACGCTTGGCCTTGAGGAGAACGGCGTCGAAGTCACGTTCTTCCCCGCTGACGTCGCGCCAGGTCCGGTCGAGCACGGGGAGCCCGCGGCTGTCGAGCAGCAGGCGCGAGATAAGGTTGAGCCATTCGTAACCGGTGGTGCCGGCAACGCCGGCGAAGCGCGGCAGGCGCTCTCCGTTGCTGAGAATCTTTTCGGCCACGACGTAGAAGGGCCTGCTTCGCGACGGCCGCGCGACGTCGATCAGCCGTTGCAGTCGCCGGAAATACTGATGGGGATCACGCAACCCATCGATGTGGTCCAGCCGCAAGCCATGGAGACAACCTTCGGCGATGAGGCGGCGTACGAGACGATGGATCGCATCGAACGTACCGCGGTCTTCGACGCACAGCCCGGCCAAGGAATTGATGTCGAAAAACCGCCTGTAGTTGATCTCGCTGCCGGCAAGTCGCCAATGCGCCAGCCGATAGTGCTGGCGCTCGAGCAAGTAGTGCAAGGCGAGAACGGCCTCCGATCGACCGGGTACCGGCCGATAGGCCTTGAGCCCGCGTTCGATCACCTCCTTGCCGCCCGCGATGGCAGCCAGCTCCGCCTTGAAGGTCGGCGCCACCTGCCGCGGGGGATTATGCGGGCCACGATAGCGCTCGGCCCATTTCAGCAGTTCGCGCCCCGCAGGCTCCTCGCTTGCGCCGGACTGCGCCACGGCTTTCTGCACAATCTCGCCATAGCGATTGGGAGCGATGGGCAGCCGATGCTCGAAATACCAGACGGAGAAGCTTCCCTCCCCGGCATCGTAGCGAAGTTCGATCTCGCCACGTTCCAGCGCCTCGCCATAGGAGCTTCCCAAAATAGGGATGAGGACGCCGCCGCGGGGATGTGCAGGCAGCGTTTGCCAATCGATATCGAACGAAGCAGCGCTGGGAGATTTCGGTCCCCATTCCAAAACGTCGAGCCACCAGGGATTGTCGGCGTAGTGGACGCCCATGTGGTTGGGAACGAAATCGAGAATGAGTCCCATATCCGCGCGATCGAGAGCAGCTGCCAGGCGCCGAAAGGCGTCCTCGCCGCCGAGCTCGGGATTGAGGGCATTGTGGTCGACCACGTCATAGCCGTGCGGGCTGCCAGACCGCGCCTTGAGGAATGGTGCAGCATAGAGGTGGCTGATGCCGAGCGCCTTGAGATAAGGCACGAGCGCGGCGGCTTCGTTGAATCCGAACTGCGGCGTGAATTGCAGCCGGTATGTTGCGAGCGGGATCGAGGGCGGCATCTATTCCGCTCCGCTGCTCCAGAACACCGACCACGGCGGCAGCATCGCCGGCGGCGCTCCGCCCCAAATCGGTCGCAACGCACGAAAGTTACGCGGCAGCTCGGCGTTGCGGTCGGATAGGTTGGCCAATAATCGGAGCATTTGGCTGTCGGCGAGCGACCAATCGGCGGTTAGGACATCATCGTCGCACCGCGTGGTGGCGAACTTTGCGCCGGCAAGCCGAGGCATGATCGCCCGGCGCCGAACAGTGAGCAGCTCGCGCACGAGCGCGAGCCGCTTGCGGCCGCTGGGCGTCGCACGCGCGTCCCAATCGAGCACTGCCCTGCGAAACGTTTTCTCGTCGAGCGGGTCCGGAATCTCATCGCCCAGCTCGGCATAGGCAGCCTTGAATTCCTCGCGTCGTCCTTTGCGTACCGCATCCGCAAGCGGCCCCCGGAAATCGCAAAAGAACGGAAACGGCTGGGTTGATCCCCATTCCTCCCCCATGAATAGGAGCGGCGGCATCGGGGCAAGCAGCGTGACGGCGAGCGCCGCGGTGAGGGCGGCCTCCCCGACGCGCGTTGCGAGACGATCGCCCAACGGGCGGTTGCCAATCTGATCGTGGTTCTGGAGAAAATTGACGAAAGCCAGAGGCGACAAAGTGCCCGATGACTCGCCACGGCTTCGACCCTGTCGGTGCGATGAGGCCTCGCCCTGATAGGCGAAGCCCGAGCATAGCACGCGCGCGATGTGACGGCGCGGGTTCGGGCCGTAATCCTGATAATAGGCCCCCTCCTCCCCCGTCAGCAGACGATGCCAAGCATGGTGGTAATCGTCGTTCCATTGCGCGCGATATTTGCCCTGTGCTGGATCGCTCAGCGGATCGAGCAAACTCGCGCAGTTGTCATCATTCTCGAGCACGAGATGGATCAACCGTCCGCTCGCTGCCGCAAGGTGCCCGACTGCGCGGCTGAGGTCATGGAGGAGCGAGAGCCGCTCGGCTTCGAGCAGAGCATGCACCGCGTCGAGGCGGAGGCCGTCGAAACGATAGTGCTCGAGCCAATGCAGCGCGTTGTTGACGGCGAAGGCGCGGACCTCTGGAACGCGATAATCGATGGCATGTCCCCACGGCGTGTGAGCGCAGGCGAAGAAGGCCGGTGCATAGCGATGGAGGTAGTTACCTTCCGGGCCGAAATGGTTGTAGACGACGTCGAGAAAGACCATGAGCCCGCGCGCATGCGCTTCGTCGACCAGCATCCGCAGATCGTCCGGCCGACCATAGGCGCTGTCAGGCGCATAAAGCAGGACGCCGTCATAGCCCCAATTTCGGCGGCCTGCGAAATCGGCAATCGGCATCAGCTCGATTGCCGTTATTCCGGTCTCAACGACGTGATCGAGCTTGTCGATTGCTGCGCGAAACGTGCCGGGGGGCGTCAACGTGCCGATGTGAAGCTCTAAGATGGCCGCATCCTGCCAAGGTCGCCCACGCCATCGCCGTGCGCGCCATTCGTATTGAGCGTGATCGATGACCTCGCTCGGTCCGAGCACATCCTGCGGCTGGAAGTGCGAGGCCGGGTCGGGAACCTCCACCTCGCCGTCGATGCGATACTTATAGAGCGTGCCGGCGCGCGCACCGGAGATGGTGAGCTCGTACCAGCCCTGCGCCCCTGCTTGCATCGGATGGGCGCGATCCAGCAACACCTCGACGCGCTTGGCTGCCGGCGCCCACAGGCGGAACGTGACTCCGCTTCGGTGCAGCTCGGCGCCAAAGCGCGCGCCGGCCGTCATGGAGAGCCTGAAAAGACCAGAATTGACCGGGGCTGCGCGTGCGCCTTGGCGCCCGATGTCAGCTTCGCGCCGAGCCGCGGCTGCGGCGAGGTATCCACGCAAGCGGTCCAGCGGCTGTATGGCGGAACCTTAGGAAGCATGAACTCGATCGCCTGCGGCGCAGCGTTGAGCACGACGTAGAGCGGGGCGCCTCCCTCCCCCACCGGTCCCAGCACATAGGACAGGAACCGGCCTTCCGGGAAATTCCAATCATGCTCCGTCATCTCGGTCGCGTGCGGAGTGAGCCACAACACCCCAAAGGAACCGTCAGGACGGCGGCCTTCGACCCAATGCCCTGCGCGCAACTGGGGAAATTGCCGGCGCAGCTCGGTGAGCTTGCTCACGAAGAAGGTCATGTTCTCCTCTTTGTCGCCGAGCGCCGACCAATCCACCCATCCGATCGGATTGTCCTGGCAATATGCATT
>DASQXF010000232.1:0-2981 GCA_035639895.1 Xanthobacteraceae bacterium | reverse complement strand
CCAACGGAAATTTGATCGACCAGCACGGTCGCGCCGTCGCGCCGAATCACGACATCGTCGGCCCCCTGGGCGCGGTCGATGTCGAACTTGTATTGGAAACCGGAGCAGCCGCCGCCCTCCACGCTGACGCGCAGCATGCTGCCTGGGGGCTCGCGGCGCAAAATCTCGCCGATCCGGCGCGCCGCCCGTTCGGTAAGCGTAATGTCGTCCATTCGCATCCCAATCATTGTCAGCGGGCCTGAGCGATAGTTAAGTGCGCGAAGAGCTTTGGTCAATTGGCGGTCCGGCATGGCGGTCGAAGCGGCCCTCACGCGCGCGCCCTACGCATCCGCTCCCGGCAGGAGTCGCGGCCGGCTCCATCCGGAGCCGGTGAGTGCGACCCGTAACGCCTTCCGGCGCGACTGCGACCGGATCATCCATGCCACCGCCTTCCGGCGGCTCGCGCACAAGACCCAGGTCTTCGTCTTTCACGAGGGCGACCATTTTCGCACCCGGCTGACGCACACGCTGGAGGTCACGCAGATTGCCCGCTCACTCGCGCGCGCGCTCGGGCTCGACGAGGATTTGGCCGAGGCGCTCGCGCTCGCCCATGATCTCGGCCATCCCCCGTTCGGTCATGCCGGCGAGCGCGCGCTCGATCGCTGCCTCGCGGCTTGCGGCGGCTTCGATCACAATGCGCAGACACTGCGGGTGGTGACCGCGCTCGAGCGGCGCTATCCCGCCTTTGACGGATTGAACCTCTCCTGGGAGACGCTCGAGGGGCTCGTCAAGCACAATGGTCCGCTCACGTTGCGCGATGGCACCCCGGTCGAGCTTTATCGCGAACGGGGACTGCCGCATGCCATCGCCGCGCATAACAGCATCCAGGACCTCGAGCTGTGGAGCTTCGCCAGCATCGAAGCGCAAATCGCCGCTATCGCCGACGACATCGCCTACGACGCCCACGACATCGACGACGGCCTGCGTGCCGGGCTTTTTGTGCTGGAGGACCTCGCCGGCGTTCCATTGATCCGCGACAGTCTCGCAGACATCCGTGCCCAACATCCTGCACTCGATCCATCGCGGGTCGTGCATGAACTCGTGCGCCGCCTCATCACGCGGATGATCGAGGATGTGATTGCGGAAACAGGCGCGCGCCTGCGGGCTTTGGCTCCGTGCTCCGCCGATGACGTGCGTCACGCCGCGCAGCCGGTCGGCGGCTTCTCGCCGGCCATGGCCGAGGCCGACCGCGCCATCAAGGGTTTTCTTTATCCCCGCATGTATCGCCACAGCCGTATCATGCGCATCATGGGCGATGCGGAGCGTCTGGTCTGCGATCTGTTCCGACGCTATCTGGAACAGCCCGGCGACATGCCGGCGGAATGGGCGCAGCTCGCCGACGGCGCCGACGGCGCCGACGAGGCCGCGCGGCTGCGCCACATCGCTGATTTCATCGCCGGCATGACCGACCGCTACGCGCTGGTGGAGCACGCGCGGCTTTTTGACTCGACTCCGGAATTGCGTTAGGCGGCGCGACCCGACCCAAGTCCGCCGACCATGAGCGATCGGAACATCTTTGCCTCCGTCCTGGACAAAGTGCGTGCCGCCAACAACGCACTCATTGCTGATGGTGTGCTGCCTGCCGGAATCGACCAGTCCCGCATCGTGGTCGAGCCGCCGCGCGAGAGCGCGCACGGCGACATGGCAACCAATGCCGCCATGGTGCTGGCCAAGGATGCCGGCAGCAAGCCGCGCGCATTGGCCGATGCGATCGCGGCAAAACTGCGTGCCGACGATCTCGTGGCGAAGGCGGAGGTCGCGGGTCCGGGCTTCATCAACCTGACGCTCAAGCCGGCGGCTTGGATCGGCGCCTTGCGCGCAATCCTCGCAGCGGGGACGGCATACGGGCGCAGCGAGGTGGGGGGAGGGACCGCCGTCAACGTCGAATATGTCTCGGCCAACCCGACGGGGCCCCTGCATGTCGGTCATTGCCGCGGCGCGGTGTTCGGCGACGCGCTCGCGAACCTGCTTGCCTTCACCGGCTTTGCGGTGACCCGCGAATACTACATCAATGACGCCGGCGCCCAGGTCGACGCGCTCGCGCGTTCGGCGTTCCTGCGTTATCGCGAGGCGCTGGGCGAGGAGATCGGCGCTATACCGGAAGGCCTCTATCCCGGCGATTACCTCAAGCCAGTCGGGACGGCGCTCGCGGCAGAGTACGGCGCGACGCTCAAGGACAAGCCGGAGGCGGAATGGCTGCCCGTAGTCCGCAATCGCGCCATAGAGATGATGATGGCGCAGATCCGCGACGACCTTAAGTCGCTCAACGTCGTGCAGGACGTCTTTTTTTCCGAGCGTTCGCTCATCGATGGCCGGCGCGATCAAGTGGGCGAAACCATCGCCGCGCTGCGGCGCGCCGGTTACGTGTACGAAGGGCGCCTGCCGCCGCCCAAAGGAGCGCCGGTCGAGGATTGGGAGGATCGCGAGCAGACGCTGTTCCGCGCCACCGCCTTCGGCGACGACGTCGACCGGCCGCTGATGAAATCGGACGGCAGCTACACCTATTTCGCGTCCGACATCGCCTACCACAAGAACAAGGTCGATCGCGGCTTCCGCAACATGATCGACGTGTGGGGCGCCGATCACGGCGGCTACATCAAACGCGTGCAGGCCGCGGTCAGTGCGGTGCGGGCGATCACCAATGCGCAGGCCGCCGATCTCGACGTCAAGCTCGTGCAGCTGGTCAGGCTCCTGCGCGCCGGCGAGCCGGTCAAGATGTCAAAGCGGGCAGGGGAGTTCGTCACCTTGCGCGACGTGGTGAACGAGGTCGGCAAGGACGCCGTGCGGTTCATGATGCTCTATCGCAAGAACGACGCCGCGCTCGACTTCGATCTTGCCAAGGTGATCGAGCAGTCCCGTGCCAACCCTGTGTTCTACGTCCAGTACGCCCACGCCCGCGGCCATTCGGTGTTCCGCAATGCGCGCGAGGTCGTCCCGGATCT
>DASQXF010000231.1:0-2858 GCA_035639895.1 Xanthobacteraceae bacterium | reverse complement strand
ACTATCCCCGCCTCGCTTAGCCCCGACAAAAAAGTCGAACGCAAGGCGCTGCATGCCCCCTGCGTCCTCGAAGCCCGCAACGTCTACAAGGTGTTTGTGGCGCGCGGCAAGGCGAGGACGGCTCTACGCAATGTCGAGTTGACGATCCATCGCGGCGAATTTGTCTGCCTGGTGGGGCCCTCGGGTTGCGGAAAGTCCACGGTTCTCAACATGTTCGCGGGGCTGGTGTCACCGACCGATGGCACTATTCTGCATGACGGCCGCGCCGTCACCGATGTCAACACCCGGGTCGGCTATGTGACGCAGGATGACAATCTCCTGCCCTGGCGCACGGCCCTTGGAAATGTCGAACTCGCGCTCGAATGCAAGGGCGTGAGCCGCGCCGAGCGGCGGGAACGGGCATTCGACTATCTCTCTCGCGTCGGCTTGAAAGGAAACGAGGAACTCTATCCGCACGAGCTCTCTGGTGGGATGCGCAAGCGCGTCTCGATCGTGCGGACGCTTGTCGATGACACCGTCGACGTCATTCTCATGGACGAGCCCTTCGGACCGCTCGATGCGCAGACCCGGCTGGTCCTGCAGGACGAGTTACTGCGGCTTTGGCAGGGAACCGGCCGGACGATCGTATTCGTCACCCACGATATCGTCGAAGCGATTACCTTGAGCGACCGCATCGCGACCTTCACCGGAGTGCCCGGTTCGATCAAGCAAGTTCGCAACGTTACCTTGCCGCGCCCGCGCGACGTCTTCCATATCCACGAGACGCCCGGATTCTCAATGATATATGACGCAATCTGGAACGATCTGCGCGAGGAAATCCTTAAAGAGCGAGACGGGGATGCCGGCGCGTGAATGGCATGCGCAGGCGCACGACGCCTGGACGCATGAACAGTCGCTGCTCCTACGCGAAGAGCGGCGTTCCGCGGACCATCAGCGCTCCCGGGCATTGCGCGTGTTTGCGCTGCGTGTCGGCGTTCTGGCCGGATTTCTCCTGCTGTGGTCGGCGGCTTCCGGAACGTTGATCGACAGCTTGTTCGTCAGCGATCCCATTTCGGTCGCGCGCTCCCTTGTCGAGATTTCGGTTGATGGCACGCTGTGGTGGCATCTCAGGCTCACGCTCCTGGAAATGACGCTCGGCTATATCCTCGGTGTGGCCGTCGGCGTCGGGCTTGCCATCGCCATCGCGCTGACTTGGCCAGCCGAACAGATCGTCCGGCCGCTGATGCTCGGCGTGTTCGCGATCCCGAAAGTAGCGCTGGCGCCGCTCGTGATAGTCTGGTTCGGCATTTTTCTACTGCCGAAAGTCATTCTGGCGGCGTCTCTGGTCTTATTCATCGTTTATTTCAGCACGCTCGCAGGCTTTGCCGCGGTCAACCGCGATCTCGTTGCCAGCGTCCGGGTGATGGGCGCTTCGCGCGCAGCGCTGTTCCTGAAGCTGATACTGCCGAGCGCCGCGCCCTACATTTTTTCGGCCATGCGCATCACCCTACCGGGGGCATTGATCGGCGCCATCATCGGGGAATTTGTGAGCAGCAATCGCGGCGTCGGCTTTCTCATCGCCTATGCCAGCTCGCGTTACGACACGGCGCAGGTGTTCGCAGCCATTCTGAGCCTCCTGATCTTCGTCCTCATCCTCAACACGATCGTGTCGCGATTGGAGAAACACGTGGCCCGGTGGCGCTCCGAGCAGCCGCAATGGAGCCGGCCGTGACGGATTCGGCTGGCCACTTCTTCCGCATAGTCGAGACCGATGTTCTTGTTGTCGGCGGCGGGCTCGCGGCTCTGCGGGCCGCGATTTCCGCGCGCCAGGTGGGTGCGCGCGTGCTGGTCGCCGTCAAGCGCCTGCTCGGCCGCAGCGGTTCGTCGTCGCTGACCACCGGGGGGTATGCGGCGGCGTTGCCGGCCTTGAACGCGCGAGACGACCGGCATCTGCATTACGTCGACACCGTCGTCGGCGGCGGCTACGTTAACGAACGCGCGCTGGCGCATGCATTGGTGGACGACGCTCCGGCGCGCCTTGCCGAATTGTGGGAGTTTGGCGCTCAGTTTCGCAAGCGCGACGGGCGCTATCATCTTTCGCCGAGCGGCGATCATTCGCAAGCGCGCGTCCTTGTCCCGCAGAACATGCGCGGGGGCGACATGACGCTACCGATGCGGGACATTGCGTCGGCGCTCGGCATCGAGGTTCTTGAAAATTGCGTGATCACGGACCTCCTGCAGGACGAGGATCGCGTGGTCGGGGCGGTCGGGATCGCGCGGAACAGGGTCAAAGGCTTTGTGATCCAAGCCGGCGCAATCGTGCTGGCGGCGGGCGGCGCCGGACGCATGTTTACCATCACCAGCAACCCGGCCGACGTATGCGGCGCTGGGTTCGCCTTGGCGCTGCGCGCCGGCGCGCGTCTGCGCGACATGGAATTCATTCAGTTCTACCCGTGGCGCCTGATCCGTCCATTCAAATCGACACGGGTTCCGATCCAGCCCTCCACGTTCTCAATCGGCGGACGCCTCTACAACAGCAAGGGCGAGCGCTTCATGGAGGCCTATGATCCGGTGCGCAAAGACGCCACCACGCGCGATCTCTCCGCGCGCGGGATTTTCGAGCAGATCAGGGCGGGCCATTCCATCGAAGGCGGCGTCATTCTCGATGTATCCCGGGTTCCCGACGATCAGTTCCGATATGAGAATTCGAAGGTGGTGCAGTTGCTCGATCCGAGGAAGATCGATTATCGATCGATTGAGCTCATCGTCGCACCGGAAGCCCATTTCTTTATGGGTGGCGTTCTGATCGACGACAGCGGCCATAGCGACCTGCGCGGCCTTTATGCGGCGGGGGAAAATGCGGGCGGCACGCATGGCGG
>DASQXF010000230.1:0-7845 GCA_035639895.1 Xanthobacteraceae bacterium | reverse complement strand
AACCTCGGATGGACGCCGCCACGCGCGCATGCAAGTGGGCGGGATGGCGCGACGCAGTCGCGCGCACGCTCAGCCGAGGTTGACCATTGCCGAAGCGCGGGACATTGAGCCGCGCCTCGCCTGCCGTTAGCGTCGCGGTATGGACTACGCCGGCGCTACGAAAAACGATCCGCAGCGGCGCGGCACGCGCCGAACGTTTGCGCCGTGGGCGGACCCGGGCGCGCGGCCGCTCGTGCGCTTCGACGACGTGAGCAAGCGGTTCGGTGCTGCGACTGCACTCGAGCGGGTCTCCCTCGACATCTTCCCGGGCGAGTTTTTTGCTCTCCTGGGGCCCTCCGGCTGCGGCAAGACCACGCTGCTGCGTCTGCTCGCCGGATTTGAGACGCCGGACCGAGGACGCATTCTGCTCGACGGCGTCGATATTGCCCCTTTGCCGCCCTACCGGCGGCCGATCAACATGATGTTCCAAAGCTACGCGCTCTTCCCCCACCTCACGGTCGAAGGCAACGTCGCATTCGGGCTCAAGCAGGAGCGACTTTCCAGGGCTGAGATCGCCACGCGGGTCAACGAGATACTGGCCCTCGTCCGGCTCGAGAGTTTTGCCAACCGCAAGCCGCACCAACTCTCTGGGGGCCAGCGCCAGCGCGTCGCGCTCGCCCGTTCGTTGGTCAAGCGTCCGCGTCTTTTGCTGCTCGACGAACCGCTGGCGGCCCTCGACAAAAAGCTGCGCGGCGAGACCCAGTTCGAGTTGATGCAGCTGCAGCAGAGACTCGGCTTGACCTTCCTCATCGTCACTCACGACCAGCAAGAGGCCATGACGGTTGCCGACCGCATCGCGGTCATGGACCGCGGCTGTCTCATCCAAGTCGCCATTCCGCAAGAGATCTACGAACGGCCGAACTCACGCTGGGTTGCGGACTTCATCGGCGACGTCAACCTGATCGAGGGCCGCGTGCTGGAGGCGAATGCGTCGGGAACGGTGGTCGCGAGCGACGCAGCCGGGCGGCTGCACGCGCTTTCGCCGGCCGATGTAAAACCAGGCGACGTCGTGTGGGTGGCGCTGCGGCCCGAGAAGGTGCGCATCGCGCATGCGCCGCCGCCGACCGAGGATGAGAATTGCGTCGCCGGCCAGGTAACCGATATTGGCTATCTCGGCGACCTCTCGATTTACAAGGTGCGCCTCGATAACGGCACGGTCATGAAGACGGCTGTGGCCAACGTGACGCGCTTTCTCGAGCGACCCATCGGCTGGGACGATCGCGTGTGGCTCTCTTGGGCCCGCGAGGCAGCCATGCTGTTGACGCGATAGGGGAGGGGCGTGGTGAACGGATCAATGACCAAACTGGGCGGGCACCGATCATGGGGCGAAAGGCTGATCGTGCGCGTTCCTTATCTGTGGCTCGCGGCCTTTTTCCTGCTTCCATTCCTGATCGTGCTCAAGATCAGCCTTTCGCAAACGGCGATCGCGCAGCCGCCTTATACGCCTGTGTTCGATCCGGCTGCCGGTTGGTCGGGCGTCGTAGCAGCCTTCTCTGCACTTTCGTTCGAAAATTACGCTTTGCTCGGCTCCGATTGGATCTACCTCGCCTCTTATCTCAAGAGCCTCGAGATAGCGGCTGGATCGACGCTGCTGCTGCTGCTGATCGGGTTTCCGATCGCCTACGGCATCGCGCGCGCCCCGCGAGGCTGGCAGCCCGTGATATTCGTCCTCATAGTGCTGCCATTCTGGACTTCATTCCTCATTCGCATCTATGCCTGGATCAACATTCTTCAGCGCGACGGCTTGCTCAATGAGCTCCTGCTGGCACTACGCATCGTCGAGGAGCCGCCGGCCTGGCTCTCGACCGATACGGCGGTCTACATCGGTATTGTCTACTCCTACCTCCCGTTCATGGTGCTGCCGATCTACGCCACGCTGGAAAAAATGGATCAGACGCTGCTCGAGGCCGCTGCCGACCTCGGCTGCCCGAACTGGAAAGCATTCTGGCTGGTGACACTGCCGCTGTCGCGCCGAGGGATGGTTGCCGGGGTTTTGCTTTGCTTCATTCCGATCGTTGGCGAGTTCGTCATCCCCGACCTTCTCGGCAGCTCGCAGACCATGATGATCGGCCAGACGCTGTGGGCCGAGTTTTTCGCTAACAGGGATTGGCCGGTGGCCTCTGCGGTCGCCGTCGTGCTGCTCTGCCTGCTCGTCGTGCCCATCGTCATCTATGAGCAGATGCAAATGCGTGATCTCGCAGGCGGACGCTGACCATGCGCAAGCCGTCTTGGTTCAATGTCGGTTCGCTGGCGCTCGGGCTTGCCTTTCTCTATCTGCCGATCGTCATTCTGGTGATCTATTCTTTCAACGCCTCGCGGCTCGTCACAGTGTGGGGCGGCTGGTCGATGCGCTGGTACGCCGAGCTCATCGGCGATCGCGCCATGCTGGAATCAGCTTGGGTGACGCTGCGCATTGCGCTGCTGTCTGCGAGCGCAGCGACGGTGCTCGGCACGCTTGCGGCCATCGCACTGGTGCGGTTCGGGCGCTTCCGCGGCCGCGTGCTGTTTTCCGGCATGATCTATGCGCCGCTGGTGATGCCGGAGGTCATCACCGGGCTCGCGCTGTTGCTCCTATTTGTGGCGATCGATGTCGGCCGGGGTTTCTGGACCATCACCATTGCTCACACGACGCTGATCATGTGCTTCGTTACGGTGGTCGTGCAATCGCGGCTGCTGAGTTTCGACACGAGCCTCGAAGAAGCAGCAATGGATCTGGGCTGCCCCCCGCTGAAAACCTTTCTGACCGTGACTTTGCCGCTGATCGCCCCCGCGCTGGCGTCGGGCTGGATGCTCGCGTTCACCTTGTCGCTCGACGATCTCGTGATCGCGAGCTTCACCACCGGTCCGGGTGCGACCACGCTGCCGATCCGAATCTATTCAGAGGTTCGCCTCGGCGTGAAGCCGGAGATCAATGCCATCTGCACGATCCTGATCGCGATCGTTGCGGTCGGGATCGTCGGCGCCTCGTTGCTGACGAAGTTTCACGGTGTCGGGCGTGGCGGCATGTCAGGTCTTGCCGCCCGCTGATAGGATTTGCTGGTTGCCGGTGGACCTAGAGCGTGTTCGTGTGAGTGAAATCAGCGAAAGCGCCGAACTCGGTCTGCTCCCTCCCCGCAAGCAGGGGAGGGAATGCCCGAGTACGAGGCGCTAAAGATGGTTTAGCGGCTGTCTTGGCCGGACTCGCTGTCGGCTTTCCCCGGTATCGATCCCGCGCCTGCGGGCCCCTCGTGGGGCGGCGCAGAGCTGCCTGCCAGGGCCGGCGCTGCGGCTGCCGCTGGCGTCTCCGCCGGCGCCGCGCCAGTCAGTCGCTCGATTGCCGAGCGCACGGGATCGCGCAGGCTGCGGTTGCGCAGTGCATCTAAAAGAGGCTGCGCCGCGCCCGAGCGCTGAATCCGGCTCTGCGGGTCCGGCAATATGATCGGGTCGTCCCAGGGTCCCTGCACCATGAAGGGCAACTCGAATGCCGGTGCAGCCGTGCCGCCCGTGGAAGTCGCGAGCAAGCTCGCGGTTCCCCTGAGGTCGAGGTCCCGCTCGGGAATCGACGCCGAGCCGGCCAACGCGAGGCCGACGTTCGGCCCTTCCATGCGCACGTCCTCGACGTTCGCCATGCCTTGGATGATTCGCAGATTGAGGACGAGCGTTTCGTAGGGCGTCTTGCCGGTGCGGAACTCGCCGCCCCCCGAGAGGGGTCGGCGCTCGATGCGCTTGAGCAATTGCTCGACGTTGAAGCCCGCAATGGCGCCCTTGCGGCTGGTGAGGCTTGCCGTGCCGTTCAGTCCTTTGGTCAAGTCGTAAACGCTGCGGCCGGAGCTATCGATCGCGAAACCGAGATTACCTTTGCCCTCGAGTCGACGAATCCCGAACATCTCACCGAGGCATTGCTCGAGATCGACATCAGTGAATTGCAGTTGCGCCTTGAAGTCGGTCCCGGCCGACGATTTGGCAAGCCCGAACGTGCCCCTGACCACGCCGCCGAAGGCCTGCGACTCGCCGACTGCGACCGCGAGATTGCCGTCGCGCAGATTCGCTACCACCGCGCTACGCCCGAGTTTGACATTTCCGACATTGACGCGAGCGGCTGACAGCCGAAGATCAAGCTGGACGCCGTCGAGGCCATCGAGCGCAATCGGGTTGCTGTCCCACCCCCGCTCGCCTGCAGCCAGCAAACGAACTGCGGAGACATACGGCGTCAGATCGAGTCCCTCGGCCGCTAGCGTCCCCTGCAAGCTTTGCCGTCCGTCGAAGGTCAACACGCCTTCGCCGGCATTGCCGTCGAGCTCAATGTTGACGCCCGAAAAGGAAATGGTGCCGCCGACGACGTTCGTTTGCGCCTTGAGCGCGAAGCGGCCGAATCCGCCGCCGGGCGGAGTGTGCTGGCCGGCCCAGCGCAGCGTATCGCGAAAGGAAAGGGCATAGGCCGCAAGCGTGCCCTCCATCTTGAGCGTGGGGCGATGGCTGATGTAGCCGTCGAACGCGAGTTTAAGCGGCGCCCCGGCGAGACGCAGCTTGAGACCGGATCGCTCGCCCTGCAGCGCGGCAGCGAAATCGGTCATGCTGACCGTCGCGTCGATCGGCTCGTCATGCCACGCGAAGCGGCCGGTGGCGGCGAAGCTTCGGGAGATCGATGGCCAGGCCAGGGCCATTTCCACGTTCGAGATCGTCTCCAGGAGCTTGTAGGCCTCGTCGCGCAGGATGACGGTGCCTTCGGTGATCCGGATCTCCGAGAACGACGCCGGCCGGTCCGGGCCGGATTTGAGATTCCGCGCCAGTGTGTCGATGTGGTCGGACCAGTTTGAGCTGCGGTCGTCGTTGAAAATGATCGCGATGGTCGGGCGTACGAGCGAAACGTCGGCGATCTCGATGCGCCCGATCAACAGCGGGAAAAAGCGCAGCCGCGCGACCACATGCTCGGCCGTGAGTGCTGGCGCGCCGGTATTGGCACCCAGCATCACATCGTCGAAGCTCACGGCGCTTGCTGGGAACAGCGAGACCGAGGCTTCGCCGCGAAGCACCGGGTCGAGCCCGGTCACCGCGCGGATTTCGGCCTGTACGGCTTTGCGCACCGCCTCGGCCGGCAGCAACCATGGCAAGATCACGAGGGCGGCAATAGCCAGGGCGGCGACCGCCGCAGCAGCAAATCCAAGGCGCTTAATGCCAACGGCCGCCACGACGCGTCTTTCTCAACGTTCGCCGGCCAAACGGGCCGGCCGTTACCCGAGGGAGATCGAAGTGCAAACCTGCAAGCTGACCGCGGAAACTTGCATCGCTCTGTGACCCTTTCGTGGCCGCAACCCTGCCGAGCGAGACGCGTTTTTCCTTGCTTCGCCAACCCTTTACGCTGCGGCCAAAGCGTTCGCGATGTGGTAGTTGGCTGCGGTCTTGCCGCGAATCTCTTCGAGCGTGATGCCGGGGGCAACCTCGATCAAGGTCATTCCTCCGCCGCCCTTCTTGTCGATGGTAAAAACGCCGAGATCGGTGATCACCATGTCCACGACGCCCGCCCCGGTCAGCGGCAGCGTGCAGCGCTTGAGGAGCTTGGGCTCGTTCTTGGCCGAATGCTCCATCACTACCACGACCTTCTTGACGCCGGCGACGAGGTCCATGGCGCCGCCCATGCCCTTGACCATCTTACCCGGAATCATCCAGTTGGCGAGATCACCGTTCTCGGCGACCTGCATCGCACCCAAGATCGAGAGATCGATGTGTCCGCCGCGGATCATGGCGAAGCTGTCGGCGGAGGAGAAATAGCTGGTGGTCGGGATCTCGGTCACCGTCTGCTTGCCGGCGTTGATGAGGTCCGGGTCCTCTTCGCCTTCGTACGGGAACGCACCGAATCCGAGCATGCCGTTCTCGCTTTGCAGCTGCACGCTCATCCCCGCCGGGATGTAGTTGGAAACAAGCGTCGGGATGCCGATACCGAGATTGACGTAAAAGCCGTCGCGCAGCTCCTTGGCGGCGCGTTCTGCCATCTGCTCGCGTGTCCAGGCCATCAGATCTCCTCTCCGGTTCCCGCCGGCGCCGCGGCTGCGCTGCGCTTGCGCACGGTGCGTTGCTCGATGTGCTTGACCGCATTGGGGACATGCACCAGGCGCTTGACGTAGATGCCCGGCGTGATGATGTGGTCGGGGTTGATGTCGCCGGGCTGCACAAGATGCTCGACTTCCGCCACGGTGACCTTGCCGGCTGCGGCCATCATCGGATTGAAGTTACGCGCGGTTTTGCGATAGACGAGGTTGCCCTCGGTGTCGCCCATCCACGCGTGCACGATCGAGAGATCGGCGATGAGCCCGCGCTCCATGATGTAGCGCTCGCCGTTGAACTCGCGCTCCTCCTTTCCCTCGGCGATCTGAGTCCCTGCCCCGGTTCGCGTAAAGAACGCTGGAATGCCGGCGCCGCCCGCGCGGATACGCTCGGCGAGCGTGCCCTGCGGATTGAACTCGATCTCCAATTCGCCCGCCAGGTACTGCTGCGCAAAAGTCTTGTTCTCGCCGACATAGGACGAAATCATCTTTTTGATTTGCCTGGTGTCGAGCAACAGGCCGAGGCCAACTCCGTCGATGCCGCAATTATTGGACACGACGGTCAGGTTCTTCACGCCCGAGTCGCGGATCGCCAGGATCAGTTGCTCGGGAATGCCACAAAGCCCGAAGCCCCCGGCCATGATCATCATGCCGTCCTTCAAGAGGCCGGCGAGCGCGGACCGGGCGTCGGGATGGAGTTTTTGCATGGACTCCCCTGCTTGCATCGCGGCCGACGTGGCGCACAAAGCCTGCGCCCGCCGGCGGGAGGAATTGTCTAGCGTGCTGGGGCAGTGGCTGCAATCTCCGCCGGCTGGGTTCCAAGGTCTTATGATCGAGCATCCAGTCTTAGCCTCGTCGCGATATCGGCGTACTGAGTGATGCGGATGACCGGCAGGATGCCGACGAGCACGATGATGAGGGCCGCAAGCGAGCCTTGCTCGAAGCTGCCGCGGGTTGCGAACTGGTAGATATAGGTCGCGAGCGTCTCGACGTTGAGCGGCCGCAACAGCAACGTCGCCGGCAGCTCCTTGAGACAATCAACGAAGACGAGCAGCGCCGCTCCGAGGATCGCGGGCCGAGCGAGCGGGAGGTGGATCGTGCGCGCGAGCGTCCCCGGTCCCGCGCCCAACTGGCGCGCGGCCTCGTCGAGCTCCAGCGAAACGCGGGAAAATCCCGCCTGCGCGAAGCCGATTGCAATGGCAAGGAAGCGCACAACGTAGGCAATGACGAGGGCAGCGCCCGAACCCGCCAAGACGAGCCCCACGGCTCCCACGCTGAGCGTCTGCGCCAGGGTGTTGATGCCCTCATCGACGAGAACGAGCGGCGAAAGCAACCCGAGCGCCAAAACCGTCCCCGGTACGGCGTAGCCGATGCCGGCGATATTCACGCTGGCCGCGATCAGCGGATGCTTTGCGTAGCGCAGCGCCGCAACCGCCGAAAAGCCAAGAACTAGCGTGAACGCGGTGGCGACGGCAGCCAGCGCGACCGTCGTCAGCGCGTAGCCGGCAAGGCTCTTGTCGAAACCGACGAGCAGTCCACGCACCACCACCTCGCGCAGCAGATATCCCGCCGGCAGCAGGAAGCCGAGGGCGACCGGAACGAGGCAGGCGATGGGAGCGATCCATCGTGCCAGCCCGGTCAGCGTGATGCGCGAGAGGTGTCGCGGATCCGTAGCGGATACTGCGAAACCGCGGCGGCGTCGGGCCTGCCGTTCGAACGCGATCAGCGCGATGACGATCAGCAGCATGAGGCACGCCATCTGTGCCGCACCGGCGAGGCTTCCGCG
>DASQXF010000229.1:0-2033 GCA_035639895.1 Xanthobacteraceae bacterium | reverse complement strand
TCCATTGCCGGCAATACGCTCACGCCGGTCGGTAAAATAAATTTGGGCGATGACAAGTCCGGCCCGAGCCATGTCGCGATGACGCCGGACGGTAAGACTGCGCTGGTCACTCGCGACGGCGACAACAAGATTTCCGTGCTGTCGATCGACGGCACCAAGGTCGAGTATACCAAGCGTGATATGTCGGCGGGCCTGCGGCCCTACGGCCTCGCCATCCATCCGAACGGGAAGGTCGCTGTCGTCGCCAATATCGGTCCAGGCAGCGGCGACGCCGACACCATCAGCTTGATCGACCTTGAGGCAAAACCTGCGCGCGTCGTTCACACCGTTACCGTCGGTCAAACGCCGGAAGGGATTATGCTGTCTCCCGATGGCGCCTTTGCCGCCGTGAGCGTGATGAACGGGTCCAACAAGCCGAAGAACAGCCCGTTCTTCAACGATTACGGCTTGGTCAAGGTGCTCAGCGTCAAAGGCAAAGAGTTGGTCCCGCTGACCGAGGCCAAGGTCGGCCACTGGTGTCAGGGGCTCGCCTGGAGCAAGGATAACCGCAAGCTCCTGGTCCAGTGCATGGTCGAGAAGGAGATCATGGTGTTCGACTTTGACGGCAAGGAGCTCAAGCCAGCGGGATCGATCAAACTCAGCGCAGGGCCGGCCGCGATCCGCACCGCCGAGCCGTGAGCATCACCTGATGTGCAGAATCACAGAGGGCTGCTACGGATCTCAGCTCGTACGAGGGGCTCGGTCGCCCGCTCCCCCAAGGGGAGAAGATGTCCGAGTTCGTCGCCGCGTTATTGCCGATCTGAGACATCGCGACGCGCGATGCAACGATAGCGGACCACAGCTCATTTGAAGCAGCCTCCATCGCATTCCATGGAACGGTTGCTGCGCGCCACTATCAATAGTTGGCGTGGCCTGCTCGCCGCCGCGCGCAGCGAGGAGGCCTTTCGCCTGGAGCTGGTTGCCCTCGTCCTGGCGGTGCCGGTCGCCTTCCTGCTTGCCGAGCAAGCTTGGAAGCGCCTCGCGCTCATCGCGGTCGTGGCTCTGGTCCTCGTCGTCGAACTGTTGAACACGGCGATCGAAAAACTTTCCGACCGCGTCAACCTTGCCATCGACCCCCAGATCGGCCGCGTCAAGGACATGGGCTCGGCCGCGGTCGGCCTTGCGCTCCTGATCGCCGGCGCTATCTGGCTGCTGGCGCTTGCCGAGCGCTTAGGGCTGATCTGACTGTGCGGCGATTGCCGGACGCGGGCACGACGCGCTAGACGTAAGCCATGAATGCGCGGCCCACCGACCGTTTGGCCGTCGCGATCGGACAGCTCAATCCGACCGTCGGCGATATCACCGGCAATGCCGACAAGGCGCGCCGCGCGCGCGCTGACGCCGCCCGCGCCGGCGCCGACCTCGTGGCATTGTCGGAACTGTTCCTGTCCGGGTATCCGCCCGAGGACCTCGTGCTCAAGCCGGCGTTCCAGGCGGCCTGCCGCGCCAAGGTCGAGGAGCTGGCGCGCGAAACCGCGGACGGCGGACCGGCGCTCTTGATCGGCACGCCGTGGCTCGAGGATCGCAAGGTCTACAACGCCTATTGCCTGCTCGATCGCGGAAGCATCGCCGCCGTGCGGCTGAAGGTGAACCTGCCCAACTACGGCGTGTTCGACGAGCGGCGCCTGTTCGCATCGGGGCCGCCGCCCGGTCCCGTCAATTTTCGCGGGGTGCGCCTCGGCCTTCCGATCTGCGAGGACATCTGGACCGAATGGGGCGATTACGAGGACGTGGTCGAATGCCTCGCCGAGACCGGCGCCGAACTCTTGATCGTGCCCAACGGCTCACCCTATTTCCGTGACAAGGACGAACTTCGCCTCAACATCGCGGTGGCGCGGGTGACCGAGAGCGGTGTGCCGCTGATCTATGTCAACCAGATCGGCGGGCAAGACGAGCTCGTGTTCGACGGCGCCTCGTTTGCCCTGCACGGCGATCGCACGCTCGCTTTCCAGCTCCCGGGCTTCCGCGAAGCTGTCAGCACCACGTATTGGGAG
>DASQXF010000228.1:0-4172 GCA_035639895.1 Xanthobacteraceae bacterium | reverse complement strand
CGCGCGTTTACGGTCGATGGATGGTGGCGGCGGCGCGGCTGAAGCTGCGATGGCCGCGCTTGAGACCGAACAAAGGCTGCGCCAACTCGGCCACCGCCATGGCCGGATCGCGGCTGTCCAGGACGACAAGGTCGGCGGGATGGTTCACCGCCACGCCGTAATCCGGCGCATTCATCAGCCGCGCCGGTAGGGTCGTAGTCATATCGAAGCAGGCGCGCAGATCTGCCTCACGGCCGATCTGCGCAATGTTGGCATAGAGGTTCGCCATGCGGATGAGCGAGCAATCGCCGAACGGCGTGAACGGATTGAGCACGTTGTTGGTCGCAAGCGAGCAGGTCACGCCCTGACCGAGCAGCCGATGCACCGGCGCGACCCCGCGCGGCACGTGGAGATGGCGATCACGCCCCATCAGGAACACGTCGGTCGCCGGCAGCACCGTCACGGCGACGCCGGAATCCGCCAGAAGCCGGCCTATCTCGGCAAGACGGGAATGATCGATCGCGGAAAGTTTCGTGACGTGACCGGCCGCCACGCGGCCGCCCCAGCGATGGGCATCGGTTTGGCGGCACACCTCATCGAGGTGCATCCACGATGGGTCGAGATCGAAATCCAAATGAAAATCGACGTCGAGATCGAAACGGCGGGCAATGTCGAAGATGCGCGCGATCTGCCGGTGCGGGTCGGTGTCGGTATAAGGGCAACCGCCGATCACGTCGGCCCCTTGCTCGCAGGCCTCGACCAGCAGTTCCTCGGCGCCGGGATCGTTGGTGAGGCCCTCCTGGGGAAAGGCGCAGATTTGCAGATCAATCGCCCACGCGTAATCGCGCTTGAGCTGGCGCACGGCATGAAAACCCTTGAGCCCGACGCGCGGATCGATTTCGACGTGGGTTCGCATGCGGGTCGTGCCGTGGACGATCGCTTTCTCCAGCGTGTGCCGTCCGCGGTCATAGATGTCGGCTTCGCTGAAGGCGCGCTTGGCGCCAGCAACCGATGCGATTGCTTCCTCGAGCGTGCCGTGCTCGCAGTCGCATCGCTCGAGAATGCGGGATTTGTCGAGATGGATGTGGCTCTCGACGAAGCCCGGGATGACCAGCCGGCCATCGAGATGCTCGGCAGGGGCGTCGGCGGCAATGTGCTCGGCGATCTCGACGATGCGGCCGCCCGCGATGGCGATGTCGACGAGCGCTTCCTTGTCCTGCGCTCGCCGCGCTTGCCGCAACACAAGATCGAACGCCATGTCGGGCCATCTGAGTTGTGTCGGATGGGTTGAGCGAAGCGAACCCCACCATTCTTTCCGGCGAGAGGCCCGATGGATGGGTCGCCCCGCTCAACTCATCCTGCGAGCTTATCCCAGTTCCTGCGCGCGGCGCAGGCTGGCGATCATGGAGACCCGCAACAGGTAGTTATAGGTGCGGGTCTTGTCGGCCGCGATCTCCGCGAGGCTGCGGCCGAATTCGGTCCCGTCCGACTCGAGGTTGCGTTTGTTCTGGATCGACTGCTGCTCGATGTATTCGAGCGTCACCGCCCGGCGCTGGCGATCGTAACGTTCGAGATCGGCATCGGGCTGGCGTCCGTGCCAGACGTCGATCATGCGCGAGGTCAGATTGATCGCGTCATGGATACCGCCGTTCATGCCCATCCCTCCGAGGGGATTGTTGATATGCGCGGCGTCGCCGGCGAGAAAAACGCGCCCGTGCTGAAACGTCTTCGCGACCCGCTGGTGCACCTTGTAAAGCGTCGTGTGCGCGATCTCGTAATGGGATATGCCGGGCACCACGGTGGCCATCAAGGATTGGGCGAAGGCGGCGCTCAAAGCCAGCTCGTCGCTTTCATGCGCCGCGATCGGAAACATCGCCCGGCACAGACCGGGAATTTGCAGCAGGAAGTGCCACCGCTCGGGATCGGCGACGTAGCTTACGGCGACGAGATCCGGGATGACGGTGCGAAAATCGAATGGCGTGCTCACGACCAGAAAGCGCTCCGGCCAGGTAAAGCCGGGAAATTCTATCCCTAGCGCGCGCCGCACGTCGCTGCGGGCGCCGTCGGCGCCGATGACCCAGCGGCCGGACCGCCGCTCGACTCGCCCCTTGCGCTCGACGGCAATCTCCACGCCCGCGCCTTGCTCGGTCACGTCTTTGACCTGAGCGTCGCATTGCAACTCGAACTCTGCTTTGGCGCTAAGCTGCTGGCGCAAAATGCGCGTCAGCCGCCATTGCTCGCACTGCACGCGATAAGGGTGATGGGTGAGATCGGCGATCGCGCCGAAATCGAATTGCCCGAGCACGCCCTGGCGCTTGCTGCGATATTGGAACGCCGGTGCAATCAGGCCTTGCTCAATCAGCGGCGCCGCGGCCCCGAGCCGATCGAGCATGTCGAGTGTCGGCGGATGGAAGGTCGAGGCGCGCGATTCCTGGCTCAGGTCGGACCCGGCCTCGAACACGGTCACTGGCACGCCGCCGCGCACCAGGTTGGCTGCGGCCACCAAGCCCACCGGCCCCGCGCCCGCAATCAAGATCCGCTCATCGACCGGCATGCTGCTTCGGAACGGATCGAGGCTGGGTTTCGGTGGGCGCTGCCACGGCGGATTCCGGCTCGTACTCGCCCGCGACCAGCTTGCGGCGCAAGAGCTTCCCGACCGGCGATCTCGGGATCGCCTTGACGAACGCGTAGCGGCGCGGCCGCTTGAAATTCGCGAGCCCGGAGGCGCGACAGAATTCGTCGAGCTCGTCCGGCTCGACCGTGGCGCGGCGCTTGATGAAGGCGGCCACGATCTTGCCCCAGCGCTCGTCCGCGAGCCCGACCACGGCCACCTCCGATACGGCAGGATGCAGCGACAAGCAGCTTTCGATCTCCACCGGCGAGATATTCTCGCCGCCGCTGATGATCATGTCGTCGACGCGGCCGGTGACGAAGAGATCGCCGTCGCCGTCGAGATATCCGGTGTCGCCGGTGAAATACCAGCCGTCGCGCAAAGCCTTCGTGTCCGCATCCGGTCGCCGCCAGTAGCCGTCGAACGACTCGTCGCCTTGCAGCAGGGCGATGATTTCACCTTCTTCGCCGGGCGCGGCCATGTGGTCGGGCGAGGCGGCGCCAAGCCGCACCACGCGGATTATCTGGTTGATGCCCGCGCGGCCGGCCGAGCCGGGCTTTGCCGGTGCATTCTGGTCGATGGTGAAGGTGTAGATTTCGGATGAGCCGTAGTGATTGACGAACAGCTCCGGCTTGAAGGCATGCTTTAGGCTCTTGAGCAGCCCGTCGGTCATCGGTGCTCCCGCGAAGCCGAGCTTGCGCACCGAGCTCACGTCGGTCGCCTCGAACCGCGGATGATGCAAGAGGTCATGATAGAGCGTCGGTACGAGGTAAAGGTTGGTAATACGCTCGGCGGCGATTAGCTCGAGCGCGCGCGCCGCCTCGAAGCGCGGCAGGCAGACGAAGGCGCCGCCGACGAGCGACATGGCCAGGAGCGAGCGCACCCCCATGGTGTGGTAGAGCGGCATGGCGCCGAGCGTGCGCTCGTGCGCGGCGTAAAGATTCTGGGCGACATGCGCAAGCGCCGCGGCGCGCTCGGCGCGCTGGCGGCGCGGCACGCCCTTCGGCCGTGCGGTGGTGCCGGAGGTGTAAAGCATCACCGACCAGGCTTCGGCATCAACGCGCGGGCGAACGCCGCCCGCGCCGGCGCCGATCAGCGAGTCGAAGCGCCGATCCGGGACGGACGCGATGCCCACGGCAATGCGCGCGCGCGTGCGCGCCTGCTTGGATGAATGCACGGTGCCGGCCGAGACTTCCTCGTAAACGATCGCCTTCGCCTCGGCGTCGTCCAGGCAGAAATCGAGTTCCTCGGCGGTCGAGCGCCAGTTGAGCGGCGTGACGATGATGCCGGCGAATTGGCACGCCCAGTGGATGGTCGCCCCTTCCCAGCGATTCTGCAGCACGGTGACGAGATGGTCGCCCGGCCTGAGTCCAAGCGCGTCGAAGCCGGCGACGAGCGCCGAAATCTTCTCGTACCAGGCGCTGTAGGTCAGCCGTAGGTCGCCATCAACGATCGCCAGCGCCTGGGGATCGCGCGCGACGCTCGCGAGAAAGCTCGTGCCGAGATCAAGCATCGCGGCACCCTCTCAGTTGGATCGACATGCCGGCGCAATCATCCGCCACGCCGGTCGCGGCGCGGCTGA
>DASQXF010000227.1:0-3090 GCA_035639895.1 Xanthobacteraceae bacterium | reverse complement strand
TGTAGCGCGGGATCATTGCCACCACCAGGCGGCTCGCAGGATCGACCACCACGATGCGGTCGTCGAACTTCACGAATTTATGGCCGTGCACGAGCGGAATCTCGCGGATGAGGCCGGCGGGCAAATCCTGCATCGGCACGCCGGCTGGCAATGCATCGGCAACCGTGGGCGGCGGCGCGTCGGCGACCGGCGCATCCGGAATGCGCATGACGCTCTCGTAAATGCGGCCGCGCTGCTCATCGCTCAGCGCGAGCTGATCCGGCGCGCGATTGCTGGTGCTACCCGTCGTTTCATCCATCGCCGAAGCATCCTGAGCACCGAGTCCGCGATGGACATTCTGGCCGGCGGCAAAGGCGACGCAAGCAACGAGCGCGATTACCACCCCGCCGTGCAGTGCAGGCCGCATCATACAAACCATGACACGCTTCCCTGAAGCCTTGGCCTCGAAGGCTAGGATTGGCATCCTCCAATGCCCTTAACGCGTGAGGCGTCCCTTACGTTTCATCCCCGACTGTTGCGCGGAAGCCGCAGGACGCACGCGGCGCATTTTTCATGATCCCAACATTTTCAATGCGATGGGCGGCCCATCGCCATTAACCATCGCGCCAATCGCGAGAGACCGACGGTGCTTGGGTGGGTGTCGCCACGCGATCTGCATTTGCTCTCAACAATTCGGCCCACAAAATGCCAAGGCCGCCGTGTTCGATAGGAGCGAAACGATCGCACTTGCGGATTTCGGACCATGGATCGGAAGCGACTATCGCAGCTGTGCGCTCTGCCGCTAGCGCTGGCCTTGCTGCCAGGCGTGGCGGCGGCGCAGGCACCCGAGCATTCCAACGACGAGGCACCGGTCGAGTTGCCGGCCGACGCGCCGCTCGACCTCTCGACGCCGGAGCCGGACGCCGGGACGCTGACGCCGAGCAATCCGTTCGCTCGCTCGCCAGCCGCATCCGATTGGGCCGGCAGGGTGGGAATCGATTACAGCAAGCCCGCCATTCCGGCAGTGACGTTCCAGCCCGACCAGTCGCTTGCCGGCGCCGTGCCCGATCAGTCGACTGGCACCGCCTGGGCCACAGTTACCGTGCCGGGATTGGAGGCGCCTTTCGGCTGGGACAAGACTTCGATCGAGACGCGAATCGACCCCTCGCAGGGGCAAAGCAAGCTCGGCACCACGTTGAGCCGTGCCGTGCCGGTCGGCGAGGATATCTCCCTCACGGTGCAGAATGGAGTGTCGGTCACACGGCCGCTGCCGAACGCGGCGGGGCAAGGTCATAGCTGGGCCACCAGCCAGGCGCTCCGCTTCAACGTCCTGCCGACCGACACGAGCGTATCGGTCGGCGCCGACGTATCGAGCACGGACGACAAGTGGCTGCGCACGCTCAGCGCCGAGCAGAAGCTGTTCGGCGGGCCGGTCAGCGTCACCGGCTCGGTGAGCGAAACCCCCGCCGGCGACATCTCGAAGAGCCTCAAGGCCGGCTTCAAGCACAGCTGGTGAGCTTAATCGCGGCGAGAATTCGCAACTCGTAGCCGGGATGAGCATAAGCGCGTTTACGCGCGTCCGTAGCCCGTCGAAGACGGGCGTGAACGCCCTTAAGGACGCGCTATGGCGAAATCCGGGTACCCGCATATCGCTTCGCTCATGCGGGCTACCGAAGTCCCGCTCGCGCGGGGCTTGCTCTACGGCCCCCGACGCCCTTCGCTCACGGGCACGTTCGCGTCGGCAAAGACGCCGGCGACGACCCGGCTCGTACCCACCAGCAGCACGCGATCGTGTGCTAACGCGTATTGATAATCCTTGGTTTGCGGCACGCGCGCGGCGAGGTCATCGGGCACGGCGCGCAACTCGATTTCGGGCGGCAGCTCGGTCCCGATGTCCGCGTTGAAGGCGGAGCGGGCCGGCTGGCCCTTCAGCGCTTCATAGATAGCGCGGCGCTCGTCGTCGCCGAGCGTCTTGAATGTATAGGCAGTGGTGATGAGCTCGTCGTCGGCCGCGTTTTTCTGCGAGTATTTCGCCGGCACGGTATCGGTATTCGCCGCTGCGCCCTCAACGGCCAGGGCGCCGTTAACGAACGCCGCGTTCGGCTGCGGTTGGGCGGTGGTGGAGGCGTGCGAGCTCGGCTCCTCCTTGCCCATCTTGCCGGACGGCGTCTGTTGCGCATTTTCCTGTTGCGAGCGCTGCTGCGCATCGGCGGGTGGCTGCTGGGCGGCGGCCAGGCCGGCGCTGCCAGCAAATACCAGCGCCAAGGCGCTGGCCCACAAAAGTTCACGTCGCATCGTTATCTCCTTTGCTCGCGTCGAGACAGCGCTACCGCCCGCCGAACACTGCGGAAAACGCAGTCCCGCTTGCTCGCGCGCGACAGGCCCCGGCGCCGGTCCACAGAAACAACCGCCGAAGCCCGGGTTTGGTTCAATGCCGCCGACGTGGCGCTAATCGGTGACTTCGGCCACGACAATGCCCGTCGCCGGATCGACCAGCAGCAGGCGGTTGTTGATCACCATGTAGCGGTAGGAGCGCACGGCCGGCACGCTGGAGACGACCGCCTGCGGCACCGGCGCGAGCGCGTCGGCATCCACGACGCGGGAGCCGACCGCATAGGCGTAGGCGGAGCCGGCAGGTGCGATGCGCTCGCGCACCACAGGGGCAGGCGCGATGCGTTCGCGCACCACAGGGGCAGGCCCAATGCGTTCGCGCACCACAGGTGCCGGCGCGACCGACTCGGTGACGATCTGCTCCCGTACGATCGGTCCGCGCCCGCGCCCTTGCGGTATGATGGTGCGATAGATCGTCGTGCGCTGGGCAGGCGTCAGCGCCAGCGGCGCGGCGGTCACCACGGGCTCGTAGGCGCGCGATTCATAGACGGGCGATTCGTAGGTTCTCGGCTCGTAATAGGCGCGCGGCTCGTAATAGGCGCGCGGTTCGTAGACGCGCGCGCGCGGCGCATCAGACTCGTAAACCCAGGTCTGCGCACTCGCCGGGAGCGCCGTGGCAACGAACGCGAGCGCCAGCCACGCGGGACGGACAAGCGATGTCATACACAACGTCATGGTGGCCTCCTCTGCCTCGACTAAGAACGCTGGATAACGCCGTTG
>DASQXF010000226.1:0-2554 GCA_035639895.1 Xanthobacteraceae bacterium | reverse complement strand
AACGTCATCCCGCTGGGCCAGCGCCGCACCTTGCTCGAGCTTACGGAAGAGACCTGCCGCTGGCCGATCGGCGATCCCGGGCAGCCCGATTTCTTCTTTTGCGGAGGGCAGACCATCACCGGGCTCCCCTATTGCGCCTATCATTCACGGGTCGCCTATCAGCCGCCGCACATGCGCCGCGAGCGGCGGTCGTTGCGGGGCTGATCGAGGCTTTTCAGTTCGTCATTCCGGCCGAGCCCGACGGCGGCGAGGGCCGGAAACCATAACCACGGGCAGTGGTTATGCATTCTGGGCTCGCGGGCTTTGCCCGCGCCCCGGAATGACGGAATGGAAATTATGCAAGTTGGTGTCCATCACCCCGTCTTCCCGAACCGATCGTCGAGCGCGTAGCCGGCGCCCCGCACGGTTCGGATCGGATCCGTATCGTAGCCGCGGTTGAGCGCCTTGCGCAGTCGGCCGACATGCACGTCCACGGTGCGCTCGTCGATATAGATCTGGCTGCCCCATACCCCGTTGAGCAACTGTTCGCGCGAGAAGACGCGGCCGGGGCGCTCCATCAGGAATTCGAGCAACCGGTATTCGGTCGGCCCAAGATCGATCGCGCGGCCGGCGCGCGAGACGCGTTTCTTCTCCCGGTCCACCTCGAGCTCGCCGAAGCACAACACGTCGGCGAGGCGCTCGGGCGCCGCGCGCCGCAGCAGGGCGCGCACGCGAGCACTCAATTCCGGAACCGAGAACGGCTTGACGATGTAGTCATCGGCGCCGGTGGCCAGCCCGCGCACGCGTTCGCTCTCCTCGCCGCGGGCGGTAAGCATGATGATCGGCAGCCGCTTGGTCTCGGAGCGCGTTCGCAACCGGCGACAGAGTTCGATGCCGGAGAGCCCGGGCAGCATCCAGTCGAGAATGACCAGGTCTGGCGAGCGCTCCTTGAGCAGCAAGTCCGCCTCATCGCCTCGCGCGACAGTTTCCACACCATAGCCCTCCGCCTCGAGGTTGTAACGCAGGAGGAGAACCAGTGCCTCCTCGTCCTCCACGATGAGGATATTGGGCTTCATGCGCTCAGCATCTCCCGATCATTTGTCCGCCGCCAGCGTGGCGAAGGCGGTGGTGTCGCCCTTGCGCCGTTGATCGAGCATGGCGTGGCCTTCGACCATGTAATAAACGGTCTCCGCGATGTTGGTCGCGTGATCACCCATACGCTCGATGTTCTTGGCGCAGAACATCAGATGGATGCAGAAGGTGATGTTGCGCGGATCCTCCATCATATAGGTCAACAGCTCGCGGAACAGCGACGTACAGATGGAGTCGACCTCCTCGTCGCCGTTCCACACCGCCAGCGCTTTCTTGAGATCATGCTGGGCGTAGCTGTCGAGCACGTCCTTGAGTTGGCCGAGAACCATGGCGCCCATATGCTCGACGCCGCGGATCAACTTGGGCGGATGAAATTCGCCGTCGAGAGCCATCACCCGCTTGCCGATGTTCTTGGCAAGATCGCCGATACGCTCAAGGTCGTTGGAGACGCGCAGCGCCCCGACGACTTCCCGTAAGTCGACCGCCATGGGTT
This sequence comes from Xanthobacteraceae bacterium, assembly GCA_035639895.1. GTDB lineage: Bacteria > Pseudomonadota > Alphaproteobacteria > Rhizobiales > Xanthobacteraceae > VAZQ01. The sequence goes on along the minus strand of DASQXF010000226.1, from coordinate 990 downwards.
GGCGGCGGGCGATCGTCAGCACGGCCTTTTCCTCAATTTGAGCCTGCAGCGCATCAATGTCGGGATCGGCGGCCACCGTCTGCTGCGCGCGATCGGTGTCACGGTGCGCGAGCGCATCCACCGCGTCCGCAACCTGCTTCTCGGCAAGACCGCCCATCTCCGCCACCAGGCGGCTGAGCTCTTGCAAGTCGACGTCGAAGGCCTTGGCGGTATGATCGGAGATGACCATCTGTTTCGTCCTAGCTGGCGAACGCTCTAGCCGAAGCGGCCGGTGATATAGTCCTGCGAGCGTGAATCGCTCGGTGCGGTGAACATCTTACTCGTGGTGTCGAACTCGATCAGCTCCCCGAGATACATGAAGGCGGTGAAGTCGGAGACGCGCGCCGCCTGCTGCATGTTGTGGGTCACGATCACGATGGTGTAATCGTCCTTGAGCTCGTCGATCAACTCCTCGATCTTGGCGGTCGAGATCGGATCGAGCGCCGAGCACGGCTCGTCGAACAGGATCACCTCGGGCCGCACCGCGACGGTGCGCGCGATGCACAAGCGCTGCTGCTGCCCGCCGGAGAGGCTCAGCCCATTGGCGCTGAGCTTGTCCTTCACCTCTTCCCAGAGCGCGGCGCGGCGCAGCGACGTCTCGACCCGACCATCCAGCTCCGACCGCGGCAGCTTTTCGTAGAGCCTGACGCCGAACGCGATGTTCTCGTAGATCGACATTGGAAACGGCGTCGGCTTCTGGAACACCATGCCGATGCGCGCGCGCAGCAGATTGAGATCCTGCTTGGGCGAAAGAATGTCCTCGCCGTCGAACACGACGTCGCCCTCGGCGCGCTGGTTCGGATAGAGATCGTACATCCGGTTGAGAACGCGCAGCAGCGTGGACTTGCCGCAACCGGACGGCCCGATGAAAGCCGTCACCTTGTTTTCGTAGAGCGGCAGGCTGATGCCTTTCAGCGCTTTGCTCGTTCCATAATAGAAGTCGAGATTTCG
>DASQXF010000225.1:0-6692 GCA_035639895.1 Xanthobacteraceae bacterium | reverse complement strand
AACTCGGAGACCGCGAACAAGGTCTTGCTAACATAGGTGTCGCTGACATCATCGGTGATCACGTCCACGACGAGCGAATCGAGAGGCTTGAGAGCGGACGCGGGATCGCTGGGCATTTCGGAAGGCTTTCAAGGTGAGCCGCGACTATATTGGGCGCTCTGGAACGCCACAACCGCGGCCGCCCTAGGGTCGACGCGCGAGCACGATGTTGCGTGATACCAGCGGGCGTTGGCATCCGCGCATGACGAGTCAAGAACAACTGCCGCCATGAGGTCGAGGAGGGGCGATGGAGGCACTCATAGAACGCATCGTTGCGTTCGCGCTGGTCGGCCTGGCGTCGGGGTTCGCGTCAGGCCTGTTCGGCATCGGCGGCGGCACCGTGCGAATTCCGATTTTCGTCTACCTGTTGCCGCTGTTCGGCGTGGCGCAACCGGTGCTCATGCACGTGGCGGTGGGGACCTCGATCGCGCTGGTGCTGCCGAGCGCGGTGGCCTCGACCCGCAAGCAGCTTGCGCTCGGCAATCTCGACCTGGCGTTCTTCCGCACCTGGGCGCTGGGAATTTTTATCGGCGCGCTGATCGGAACCGCGCTGGTGCCGTTCGCCTCGACCGAGGTGTTGCAGGTGATCTTCGCCGTGTTCATGGTCACGGTCGGCGTCTATGAAGGCTTCCTCAGAAATACGGTGATCGCGAAAGCGGCGCCGCACGGCGCCGGCAAGCTGGCGCTCTCTGCGGCGATCGGATGCCTCGCGGCGTTGACCGGCACCGGCGGCGGCACGCTGACGACGCCGGCGCTGCAGGCATTCAGCGTTCGGCTCGAGGCCGCGATCGCCACCGCCTCGGCGACCGGGCTCGTCACCGGGACGATCGCCACCATCGGCGCGATCATCAGCGGCTGGCATGCGCGCGATCTGCCCGCCTATTCGCTGGGCTATGTCGACCTCGCGATCTTCATCGCCATGATGCCGACCATCCTGATTTCGGCGCCGCTCGGCGTGCGCGCCGGCCACCGGCTGAGCGAGACGTGGTTACGCCGAATCTACACCGTGCTGCTGTTCGCGATCGCCGCCGACCTCATCCGCAAGCTGGTGAGCTAGACTCTTCCCATTGGAATCCGCCGTCATGGCCGGGCTTGACCCGGCCATCCATCTTCTTCGCAAGCAAGCTTCTGACGAAGAACGATGGACCACCCGAACTCGGGTTTACCCGAGTTCGGGCACTTTTGGTGCGCAAGTCGGATAAATCCGACTTGCGTGGTCAAGCCCTCGGGTGACGCGACAGCTGTTGGCTCGTGGTCGCGCCCTCGCTTTAGCCGGCCGGAATGACGGAAAGGGACTCACCGCGTGGCCACGCTCTCGCCGATCCAGCCGATGATCAGGTCGGCGACGGCGAGGTTGTTCTTGTCCATCATCAGCATGTGGCTGTTGCCCTTGTGCCCCGCCTCGGGGAGCAGCAGGAATTTGGCGCGGCCGCCGGCGGACTTGAGCGCAGCGACGGTCGCGACGCAGCCGTTGCGGCGTTCGTCGCCGTTCGGCCCGACCGCGCCCTCGCTGTAGTCGCCCCAGACCGAGAGCAGCGGAACCTTGGCGAAGATATTGGCGACTTCCTCCGGCTTCACCGGCGCGCAATTGCCCTCGACATTGATCAGGCCCAGCACCTTGGCCGCGCGGGCGCGCACGAGATCCATGCCGTAAGCGCCGGATTGCGAATGCACGATCACGACGGCGGGCCCAATCTTGTCAAGGAGCGCGCCGAGCGCCCGCACCGTATTGGCGCCGCCGCCCGAGAGCGTCGCCTCCGTATTGGGCACGAGCTGCGCGGTGTATTGCTCGAAGGCCTCGATCGGAAACTGGGTGCCGGGGTAGGCCGTCGGGTAGCTCTTGCCGATGCGGAAGAAGTACCAAGCGCGCTCGCGCGGTGCGATCTGGATCTCGGAAAGAAGCGCGGCGTTCGATTCGGCGCGCGCGCGGTTGATCACGGTGGGATTGAACCCGGAGCGCCCGCGCCCGGAATGGTCGACCACATAAACCGGGAAACCCTTGCGCGCGAAATAGGTGGCCCAGCCCTCGCGCCCGTCCGGCGTGGTCTCGTAAGTAGCGCCGGTATGCCCGGAGCCGGGCACCATGACGATCGCCGGTCCGCCGATGCTCCGCGGGATGCGGTACTGCACGTACATCTGGTTGACCGTGATCGTGCCGGGCACCGCGGGACCGACCGCCGGCGTGCCGGGATGGCTGGATGTCGTCGTCTCGCCGTTGACGAAGAAGCTACCTTCGTCTTGCAGCTCCAAGGGCCCGCCGAGCGATCCCGCCATTGCGATTCCTCCTGTTGCCACCAGCATCGAGAAGCCGGCCAGCAAGGTGCGCCAATCTCTCGCGATACACGTCATGGACAGCCTCCCATCGGACGTCAAAAGCATATTGCGCGCGGGCGAATAGACAAGGCAGCGGCGCCTTGTCCTGCCGCGGCGCTGGGAAGCCCGCTCCGCGGACATGGGCGACGTGGCTGCGCCGCGTCTACACCGTGCTGCTGTTCGGCCGCCGATCTTGTCCGCAAGCTGGTGAGCTAGGAGCGTATTCACGTGTGTTGGAGTCAGCGCGAGCAGCGAGCTCGGTCCTACCTTCCCCCTTGTGGGGAGGGTAGCGAGCGAAGCGAGCCGGGTGGAGGTCGTGCGGTGATCCGTGGTGGACCCCCACTCCCAACCCCTCCCCAGCGGAAGTCGGGTTTACCCGATTTCGGCCAACCTAAAACTGCCCGAACTCGGGCAAGCCCGAGTTCGGGTGGGGAGGGGAGCACACCGAGTGCGCGGCATTACATCGAGGCGATAGAAGACGTGGATGCCCGCGCGGGCATGACGACCAGAAAACAATTTCATCTCACCGGAGTACGCTCTCGGCAGGGCCCGGATCCCGCTCTGCCAGCATAGGCGCTGCTTAACCGGCGCGGCGGGGCAGGGATGACCATCCCGCGCACGCGTACTATCTTTAAGCCATCCGCGCCGTTGCCGGCGCAGGAGGACGATCGGTGGTTGGAATGGATAGGGTCCGACGCGAATTGCGCGGCAGCGTTCTCGCGCTGGGGATGGTGGCGATCGCCACAGTCGTGGTCTATGCGCTGACCCAATCGCTCGAGGTCCGCCGCGGCTCGGCCGTCTATCTGCTGCCCGTGCTGCTCGCCGGCTGGCACCTTGGCCTCATTCCGGCGCTGGTCGCAGCGGTCGCCGGCGTGCTCTTTTCGGGATATTTTTTCTTTTCGCCCTATTACAGCTTCTATCTCGCGCGGCCGAACGAGATCGTCAATCTCCTGTTGTTCATGGTGGTGGCGGTGGTGACGAGCCACCTTGCAAATTCGATGAAGACGCAAAAAGAAATCGCGCAGCGACGCGAGAAGGAGATGGGCGACCTCTATGCCTTCTCGCGCCGACTCCCGTCCGCGTCATCGGCCGCGGACATCTATCTCGCGATCGAGCAGCACCTCGCCAGCCTCGTTCAGCGCAAGGTGGTGCTGTTCGGAGCCGGGTCCGATCGCGACGCCAAGGCCGAGCACGGCGCATTGTCGCAGCGGGTGCGCGATGCGATTGCGGAGGTTCAATCGGGCCGCACACTCGCGACCATCGTGGACGACGGCGCCGGCGACATCTGGTTGGTTCGCCGCGTGTCGCAAAAGAACGCCGATTTCGGCGTCATCGCCATCGATCTCGGGAGCGTGCCGCCGGACGCGATCGACGAGGTGCGCAAGCGCGTCGACGACGTGCTGTCGGATGCCGCGGCCACGCTCGAGCGGTTGGACGTCGCCCGCGCGCTCAACGATGCCAAAATGCGTTCCGAAACCGAGCTGCTGCGCGAGGCGCTGATCGGTTCCGTCTCGCACGAATTGCGCACGCCGCTCGCCTCGATCCTCGGCGCTGCGACGGTACTGAGCAAATCCCCCGCGGTGGAGAAGGACGAGCGGCTCAGCTCGCTCGCCGGCGTCGTGCGCGACGAGGCGGAGCGCCTCAATAGCGAGATTCAGAATCTCCTCGATGCGACCCGCATCAGCCGCGAACAAATCAGGCCGCGGCAGGAATGGATCGAGCCGCAGGACATCGTCAATGCCGCGCTCGAGCGCCGGCGCCGGCGGCTCTGCGGGCACGAGGTCTCACTCGACATGGATTCCAATCTGCCGTTCATCTACGTCGATGCCGTGCTGGTCGAGCAGGCCTTCGGCCAGATCGTCGACAACGCGGCGAAGTATTCGCCGCCGGGCTCGCCGATCACGGTTGCCGCCAAGCGCAACGGGCGTGACCTCGTGCTGTCGGTGCGTGACGAGGGCGCGGGGCTGACGGCGCAGGAGAGCACGCAACTCGGCGAACGATTTTTCCGCGGCCCCCGCCACGCAACCACGACGTCGGGCTCGGGTCTCGGCCTGTGGATCGCGAAGGCCTTCGTCTCCGCCAACGGCGGCAAGATCGAGGCCGCGAGCGCGGGCGCCGATCAAGGGACCACGGTCTCCATCTACCTTCCATTTGCAACGCCTGCGAGCCAACCCGAGGTCGGTCCCGATGACTGAAACCAATCCCGTTGTCCTCGTCGTCGATGACGAAGTGCAGATTCGCCGCTTTCTGCGGGCCGGGCTCGAGCTCGACGGCTTTTCCGTACAGGACGCCGAGACCGGCGCCGATGCCGTGCGCTGCGCGACGCTCACGCCGCCCGATCTCGTGATTCTCGATCTCGGCTTGCCGGACATGGACGGTGGCGAGGTGCTCGAGCGGCTGCGCGCCTGGTCGAACGTTCCCATCATTGTGCTGTCGGTGCGATCCAACGAGGCGGAGAAGGTGCGCCTGTTGGAAAGCGGCGCCGACGACTATGTGGTGAAGCCGTTCGGCATGGCTGAGCTTTTGGCGCGCGCGCACGCCGCGATGCGCCGCCACGTGCGCGTGTCGACCGGCGAGCCAGTGGTCAAAGTCGGCCCGCTCAGCATCGATCTCGCCGCGCGCATCGTCACCATCAACGGCGCGCGCGTCATGCTCACGCCGAAGGAATATCGGCTGCTGCAGCTATTGGCGCAGCACGCGGGCAACGTCGTCACGCACCAATTCCTGCTCAAGGAGGTTTGGGGCTCGCCGCACCTGCACGACACGCATTATCTGCGCATCTTCGTGCGCAAGCTGCGGCAAAAGATCGAGGTCGATCCGACCCAGCCGCAGATCTTGTTGACCGAGCTCGGCGTCGGCTATCGCCTGGTCGCCCCGGAGGGCGCCGTCGCGACGGCGCATTAGCTGCGTTTATCTGAAGTGTCATCCCGTGCGAGCCGCGAATTCGGTTCGTAGCCCGGATGAGCGGAGCGAAATCCGGGATCCTTGCGACGCCACGATTATCCCGCATATCGCTCCGCTCATGCGGGTTACCAATCCAGGCCGCGTTGTTAGGCTGGTGCACTGGGTCGACTTTGAAACATGGGGAACACAACATGACTGTCATCAAGGAAGACGCGGCCGAGTGGACTGGTGGCTGTCAATGCGGAGCTGTGCGGTATCAACTGCTCACGCCGCCGGAGCACGCGTGCCTTTGCCATTGCCGGATGTGCCAGAGGGCATCCGGTCAGCCATTCATGGCCTTCGCGAGTGTCAGGCGCGAAGACCTGCGCTGGACGCGCGGGAGCCCGTCGACCTTCGTGAGCTCGAACGTCGCAGAGCGGAACTTCTGCAGTGCCTGCGGCACCCCTCTGACATATCACCGGGTAGAGAGCGGCAGCATCGCCGTGACAATCGGCAGCCTGGACGCCCCGGAAGCTGTACGCCCGATAGAGCAGTTTGGCATCGAGAGCGAGCTATCCTGGATCAGCGGGCTCAGAGCGCTTCCTGCCAAGCGTACCGAGGACTGGAAGCGTGAGTACCGCATCCCGCATATCGACAGTCATCAGTGTTCAGCTTAGCGCCACAATGACGGCATGCCGCACGTCGTTTTTGCCTCGAATCCCAAGACGCTCGGCGGCCTGACGTAGCCGCCAATCCTTCCGATCTGCGTGCCGACCTTGCTGAACATGCCGGTCGCGCCTGCCACGGGTCACTCGCGCCGCTTTGATCGGCGCGGACCGCCAAGGGATCAGCCCGCGATCACTCCCGATCGCTAGGCAGTCGTGGCGGGTCGACGCCGAGCTCGCCGGCAATCTTCAGTGTATTGTTCCAGATCGAGGCGGGCAGCCTGACCCCGTTGCGTATAGCTTGTTTTTTTGCCCAGTGACCGCGTTCGCCCGGAATGCGGATTTCTGCGACGCCCGGCGCCTTGCGCGAGGATTTCAGCTCGGACAGATACGCCGCGATGCGCCGCTCGTTCAACGCGGCATCTCCGAAAGCTCCGGGATCGATGGCAATAAACAGATGACCACGGCTGCGCTCGCCCTGGCCCGCCGCAATCGCCTGCGCGAGCTCGCTGCCGATCAGCGCCCCTATCACCGGCCCCGACAATAATCCGACCGCAAGCCCCAGGGCGAACCCCTTGTGACCGCCGAGCGGGGTCAACGCGCCGTCGAGCGCCGCCTGCGCGTCCAGCGTGGGATTGCCTTGCCGGTCGATGGCGATCCCGGGTCGAATTGGCGCGCTGCTGTAGCTTGCGATGCGCACGTGCCCGATCGCCGATGTGCTGGTGGCGAGATCGACGACCATGGGGTCCTGCCCGGCAACCGGAAAGCTCAAGGCGAGCGGATTTGTCCCAA
>DASQXF010000224.1:0-3536 GCA_035639895.1 Xanthobacteraceae bacterium | reverse complement strand
ACAGCAACGAGGGCCGCGGCTTCCATGCGCCGGGCACCACCGGCCCGTTCGGTGCCGCAGTCACCTGCGGCAAGCTGATGGATTTCGGTACCGAGCGCATGCAAAACGCGCTCGGCATCGCCGGTTCGCTCGCCTGCGGGTTGCTCGAATTCGCCCGCGCGGGAAACGGTGCAATGGTAAAACGTCTCCACCTCGGGCGCGCAGCCGAGAGCGGCGTACTCGCAGCGTCCCTCGCCGGGGAGGGCTTTACCGGGCCGGCGAGCGTGCTCGAAGGCGAGTTCGGATTTCTACGCGTGTTCTGCGGGAGCGAATTCGACGCCCGCGAGCTCACCCGCGGTTTAGGCGAGAGCTACGCCACACGTTCGATCATGCTCAAGCGCTTTCCCTGCCACATCACGGCACACACGTCCGTGCAGGCGATTTTGGATTTGCGCGCCCAACATCGCTACGGCGCCGCGGACGTCGCCGCGATCCACATCGCCGGCAATGACAAGATGGCGCGGGTCAATAACATTCCCTCCCCTGCCGACATCATGCTGGCGCAATACAGCATCCCGTTCTGTGTCGCGCTCGCCCACGTCCGCGACCCCCGCGACCCGCGCTCGTTCGATGAAAGCGCGCTGCGGGATGCACAGATCCGCTCGCTCGCCGAACGCGTAAGGATCACGATTGGGCAGGATCGCCCCACCCCGCTCGCGGCGGACGTCACGGTTACTCTCAAGGACGGGTGCGTGCTGAGGCGCTGCGTCGCCGACTTCAAAGGAACGCCGGAGCAGCCGCTCGATCGAGCAGAGCTGCGCGAGAAATTCTTGATACTGACCCGCCACTGCCCTTCCGACCACATGGGCGAAATGTTCGATCGCCTGCAAAATCTCGAGCACGAAAGCGATCTCGATTGGATCGGCGTTGGCAAGCCATAGGCGCCGCGGCGGGCGCGGCAGCGAGCAGTCATTCGCGTCTGCCAAATTCCACAAGCTCACGCGCGCTGCGACGGGACATGCTCGTCGATGCAACCCTCGTGCATGCGGAGGAACGCGTGGCTCAGGGCCGCGGAAGGGCAAATTGCGGCGTGCGTCGACAGAGTTGTGTGCTGAGAACACTGACGGGAGCGACGGGGCTCGAACCCGCGACCTTCGGCGTGACAGGCCGACGCTCTAACCAACTGAGCTACGCCCCCGCGGGCGCGTTGCGGAATTAAATACCGGTCGGGCGCAAGTCAAGGCAGCGTCCCAAAGCCCTCGTTCTACGGGGAAATCAGAGGACTTGGCTTTCGCGATGCGCGCTCAAGGCCCGTCATTGGCCGCTTTCCGTGGATTGGCATTGAAAAAACCCGCATTTTTCGGCAATAAGTCATGGTCAGACCCGGTCCGAATCGTCTAATGCGACAGCGTACCAAGCGGCTTTGACGCCATTTTCCGCCAACCAGGAGGGCCAGCCATGGCAGCGAAGAAACCGGGCGCACCCGCGACCGTGACTCTGAAGCATCTCGCCGCGAATCTCTCGGAATCCCATGAAATGTCGAAGAAGCAGACCGAGGCGATGCTCGGTGATCTGGTGAACTTGGTCACCAAACACCTCAAGAAGGGTGACCGCATCCGCATCGGTGGTCTCGGCATCCTGGTCGTGCGCAAGCGCGCAGCCCGCATGGGCCGCAACCCCGCGACTGGCGAACCGATCCAGATCAAAGCCAGTAAGAAGGTCGCCTTCCGCCCGGCCAAGGAACTCAAGGAAGCAGTCTGACGACAAGCCCGCCGTTGCGGGCACCTAATTTCGCAATCCCGCCGGCGGCCGTCACCCAGGCCGCCGACGGTTTCTTGTTTTGCGAATGTACCGGGTGACCTTCGCGCGCAATTGGGGCTGCCCGCCGGCCCGCAAAAGCGGCGTGGGCGGTGACGGACTCGAACCGCCGACATCCTGCGTGTAAAGCAGGCGCTCTACCCACTGAGCTAACCGCCCTCGCCTCACCTTTATCGCCGTCACGCGCGGGGAGGCAAGGATGGCAAGCGATCGCTTTGGAGCGCCTTCCGGGCGCGGTGCCGCAAGTTCGGTCTTTCAACAACAATGACGGTGCCTCGAAGTGGCACCGTCACTACGCTCTCTGAGAGAACACGCGAGCGAAAAATCAAGCGGCGGGCCGCCTCGCGATCTTGGCCGCGCGGAAGCCTGCTGCCAGCGAATCCTGCTGGCACATGTAGGCGCCGCTTTTGGTCTTGCCGTAATTGCGGCTCCCACTGCCGTGGTAAACATGCGACGCCGAATTGACCCAGACGACGGCATCGTTCGGGCAGTTCGCCTTGGCCTCGGCTTCGGTCGCATATTGGCTCTTGTCCGGCGCGGCGGATGGACTGACCGCAACGCCGCGGCACTCGGCCATGAACGCGCGCTTGGTTTTGCCGCTCGCTTGAATGGACGCCTTGTTCGCCGTCCAGTCGCTGTTGCACTGCGTGGCCGTCTTCGGCTCCGCGATCGCCGATTGCGATAAAGCCAGTAGTCCCACCAATGCCGCACATAAAGCTGCGGCGACGTTCGGTTTCATCACACATCCTCCGGGAAGACGCCGCCCAACCTTTACGCAGGCATCGGCGGCAAAGAACTGCCGCGTTGGGAAGCTGCAAACGCGAGGCGCAGCCCTAACCGGCAGCCCGAGAATGTTCTCATTTTGTTCTAATGCGGTCAAGACAAATCGTGAACATCGCAGCAAAAAGAACGGCGGCCCGAAGGCCGCCGCTTGAAAGGTATCTTGCTCCCAACCGTCAGTGTGCGGTCAGAGTCGATGAATCCGTCTCCACCGCCGGCTCGGTGGTCACGGAAGTCTCGGTCGGCTTGGCCTTTTCCTCGTCCCACTCGATGGCCTCGGGCTTGCGCACGAGCGCGCGCGCCAAAACCTCGTCCATGCGCGAGACTGGAACGATGTCGAGACCTTTCTTGATGCTTTCGCTGATCTCGACCAAATCTTTGGCGTTCTCTTCCGGGATCAGCACGGTTTTCATGCCGCCGCGGGAGGCCGCGAGCAGCTTCTCCTTCAAGCCGCCGATCGGCAGCACACGGCCGCGCAGGGTGATCTCGCCGGTCATGGCGACGTCGCGGCGGACCGGTATGCCGGTCATCACCGACACGATCGCGGTGACCATGGCGACGCCGGCGGAGGGGCCGTCCTTCGGAGTAGCCCCCTCCGGCACGTGCACGTGGATGTCCTTCTTGTCGAAGCGTGGTGGCTCGATGCCGAAGGCGACTGCGCGCATGCGCACGTAGGAGGCCGCCGCCGAAATCGATTCCTTCATCACGTCGCGCAGGTTGCCGGTGACGATCATCTTGCCCTTGCCGGGCATCATGGCGGCTTCGATCGTGAGCAACTCGCCGCCCACGTCGGTCCACGCCAAGCCGGTCACCACGCCGACTTGGTCTTGGTCTTCGACCTCGCCGTAGCGGAATTTGGGCACGCCGAGATAATCAGCGACGTTCTTGGCCTCGACTGTGATCGACTTGGTCTTCGAGAGCGTCAACTCCTTCACCGCCTTGCGGATCAAGGTCGAGAG
>DASQXF010000223.1:0-4474 GCA_035639895.1 Xanthobacteraceae bacterium | reverse complement strand
GGGTGCTCAAGAAGCTCGGCTGGGACGGGGAACTCACCCCCGCCGAGAAGGCGGTCATCGAGCGCATCGGCGGCAACAATCCCGATACGGTCTCGTGGGCGATCGATCTCTCCGGCGGCATTCAGCGCGTGGCGATGGCGCACGGCTGCATCCACTATGGCAACGGCAAAGCGCGCGCCAATGCGTGGAACCTGCCCGATCCGATCCCGGTGCACCGTGAACCGATCTACACGCCTCGGCCCGACCTCGTCGCCAAATATCCGACGCGGCCCGACGCCAAGGAATTCCGGGTGCCGAACACCGGCTTCACGGTACAGAAGACGGCGGTGGAGAAGGGAATTGCCAAGCAGTTCCCGCTAGTCCTCACCTCCGGGCGCCTCGTCGAGTACGAGGGTGGCGGCGAAGAGACGCGTTCCAACAAATGGCTCGCCGAACTGCAGCAGGACATGTTCATCGAGATCAACCCTGCTGACGCCGCCGAGCGCGGCATCAAGGATGGCGGGTGGGTCTTCGTCTGGGGCCCGGAGATGGAAAGCGGCAAGGCGACCCGCATGAAAGCGCTCGTGACTGAGCGCGTCGGTAAAGGCGTGACCTGGTGCCCATTCCACTTCGCCGGCTGGTTCCAGACCGCCGACCAACGCGGGAAATATCCGCAGGGCACCGACCCGATCGTGCTCGGCGAAAGCGTGAACACGATCACCACCTACGGGTTTGATCCCGTCACCGGCATGCAAGAACCCAAAGCCACGCTCTGCCAGGTCAAGGCGGCGTAAGGAGGCTCGACAATGGCTCGGATGAAATTTCTCTGCGACGCCGACCGTTGCATCGAGTGCAACGCCTGCGTCACCGCCTGCAAGAACGAGCATGAAGTGCCATGGGGCATCAACCGCCGGCGCGTCGTCACCATCAATGACGGCAAGCCGGGCGAGCGCTCGGTCACCATGGCCTGCATGCACTGCACCGACGCGCCCTGCGCGGCCGTGTGCCCGGTGAACTGCTTCTACACCACCGCGGATGCCGTGGTGCTGCACTCCAAAGATCTGTGCATCGGCTGCGGCTATTGCTTCTACGCCTGTCCGTTCGGCGCCCCGCAATATCCCCGGGTCGGCAACTTCGGCTCGCGCGGCAAGATGGACAAATGCACTTATTGCGCGGGCGGGCCGGAGCCGGACAACTCGATGGTCGAGTTCGAGAAGTACGGCACCAACCGCTTGGCGGAAGGCAAGTTGCCGCTCTGCGCGGAAATGTGCTCGACCAAGTCGCTGCTGGCCGGCGACGGCGAGATCATCGCACAGATTTACAAGGAGCGTGTCGTCAAGCGCGGCTACGGCTCCGGCGCCTGGGGTTGGAAGACCGCCTATCGCGAGACGATCGCGTCATAGGCGAAGCCGGCGTGGCTTCGTGCGATCAACATCGCCGCCGTGCCGAGAGAGGGGGCGTGCATAACGGAGGGCGGACCCGCCTCGCCCGTACGACTGGCACGGAGGACTCTACCGGCCCTCTCGAGCAAGGACAGAATTCGGTGAAGGGAACTGCAAACATGCCGAAGCTTACTGCTCGTCTGCGTCTCATCCTCGGCGCGATCGCGCTCGCGCTGATCGTCGCCGTGGCAAGTCCCGTCGGTGCTCAGCAGCGCAATCCCGATAGCTCGGTCAATCCAACGGCGAGCTCGGTCAAGGAGGATCAGCTCTTCAGGGAATTCGATCGAATTAGCGGCCGCTGCACGCTTCCCGACCAGAAAGCCTGCACGATCGAGCAGCCGGCCGGTCGTGACTGGCGTCAGTTCCACCAGGTGACGTTGCGCTGGATCGGCGCCATCTCCGTCCTCGGCATGCTGGCGATCCTCGTTATCTTCTATCTGGTCCGCGGCATGGTCCGCATCGAATCCGGTCGATCCGGCCGCGTGCTGGTGCGCTTCAACACGTTCGAACGCTTGGTGCACTGGATGACGGCGGCCTGCTTCATCATCCTCGCCATTACCGGACTCAACATCACGTTCGGTAAACCGTTGCTGCTGCCCCTCATTGGACCCGAGGCCTTCACCACCTGGTCACAGTGGGGGAAGTACGCGCACAACTACTTGAGCTTCCCGTTCACGCTCGGCGTGTTCTTGATCTTCCTGATGTGGATCGCCTGGAACGTCCCGAACCGGGTGGATGTCGAGTGGCTCAAGAAAGGCGGCGGCATCGTCGGCCACGAACATCCGCCGGCCGATCGCTTCAATGCCGGTCAGAAGATGATCTATTGGATCGTCGTGCTCGGCGGCGCAGCCGTCGCGGTGAGCGGCTACATTCTGATGTTCCCGTTCTACGGCACCAACATCGCCGGCATGCAACTGGCCCAGATCGTCCACGGCATTGTGGCGCTGCTGTTTGTCGCCGTCATGCTCGCCCACATCTATATCGGCACGATCGGGATGGAGGGAGCATTCGAGGGCATGTGGGACGGCACCGTCGATCTCAACTGGGCAAAAGAGCACCACAGCCGCTGGCTCGAGCAGGAAAGGGCCAAGGGCGATGTGACGGCGCCGCCGAAAGGAAGAATGCAGGCCGCCGAGTAGCCGCCGGCAGAACGCCCAATCAAGGCGCCCGGCACTCCGCCGGGCGTTTTCTTGTTCTTGTTGATTGCCAAACGCTGCGCGGGGCGCGCCTCGGGCTGCTATATAATGCCGCATGCGCATCATCGGCCTCGCCGGCTGGAGCGGCTCCGGCAAGACCACGCTCCTCGCACAAGTCATTCCCCGCATCGTCGCCCGGGGATTGAAGGTATCGACGCTCAAGCACGCACACCACGGCTTCGACGTCGACCAGCCGGGCAAGGATTCCCACACCCATCGCATGGCGGGGGCGACCGAGGTTCTGGTCGGCTCGGCGAAGCGATGGGCGCTCGTCCACGAGTTGCGCGGAGGAGCCGAACCCGCGCTGGGCGCTCTGCTCGAGAAGCTCAGTCCGGTCGATCTCGTGCTGATCGAAGGCTACAAACGCGAGCCGCATCCCAAGCTCGAAATATACCGTGCCGGAGTCGGCAAGCCGCTGCTTCATCCCGACGACCCCGCGATCATCGCCGTTGCTTCGGATGCGCCACTGCCCGCCGCGCGGGTTCCAGTCGTCGGTCTCGATGACATCGAGGGCATCGCCGATATTCTGATCCGGCATGCCGCGCCCATCGCAGCGGTGCTGGCACATGCAGGAAACCGGTAATGGCACAACTTACCGACGACTGCTTCGCCTTCTCGGGTCCGCTGCTGCCAGTGGACGAAGTCGAGCGCATCATCCGCGAGCGCGTAACGCCGGTCGCCGAGGTCGAAGCCGTTCCCCTGCACGCCGCGAACGGGCGCGTCGTTGCGCGCGACGTGGCCGCTCCCATCGATCTGCCGCCATTCGACAATTCCGCGGTCGATGGCTACGCCGTGCGCCACGCCGATCTCGAGGGCAAGGCCGAGACCCGGCTCGCGGTGGTCGACCGCGTCACCGCAGGCCGTACCGCCGCCCGGGGCTTGGCGGCGGGTACGGCGGTGCGCATCTTCACCGGCGCGCCGATGCCGGCAGGGGCCGACACGGTTTTCATGCAGGAGGACGTCCGGCGCGAGGCCGACTCGGTGATCGTGCCGGCGGGGCTCAAGCTCGGCGCCAATCGGCGGCTTGCGGGCGAGGACGTGCGCGCCGGATCGATCGCGCTGCCTGCGGGTCGGCGACTTACCGCCCAGCATGTCGCGCTTGCGGCGAGCCTCGGGCTCACCGCCCTCGACGTGTTCCGCCGCGTGCGCGTTGCGGTGTTCTCCACGGGAGATGAGATCGTCGAGCCGGGAAAGCCGCGCCCGGGCGCGGCATTGTTCGACGCCAATCGCTATCTGCTCATTGGGCTCATCGAGCGGCTCGGCGCCGCAGCGACCGATCTCGGTATCCTGCCCGACGATCCCGACCGGCTCGCGTGCGCGATCGCCGCCGCGGCCACCGAGCACGACCTTGTGGTCACCTCGGGCGGCGTTTCGACCGGCGAGGCCGATCATGTGCGGCACGCGGTCGAGACCGTCGGGCGGTTGGTATTTTGGCGCGTCGCCATCAAGCCGGGGCGGCCGGTCGCGATGGGCGTTATTCCAGCCTCAAGCCGAGGCGCGAGCGCGGCGTTCGTCGGCCTGCCCGGCAATCCGGCGGCGGTCTACGTGACGTTCGCGCGCGTCGTGCGTCCGCTGCTTCTTCGTCTCGCCGGTGCGGAGGCGGCGCCGCTCATGGCACTGCCGGTGCGCGCAGCCTTCGCCTATCGCAAGAAAGCGGGCCGGCGGGAATATGTGCGGGTCAAGCTGACGCGTGCCGGCGACGGCGCGGTCGAAGCGGTCAAGCACGCGCAGGAGGGCGCGGGAATCATCACCTCGCTCACGGAGACCGACGGCCTCGTCGAGTTGGCGGAAGACATCACGACCGTGGCGCCGGGTGCGACCGTCGCCTTTCTCTCCTACGCGACGCTGGCGGCGTAG
>DASQXF010000222.1:0-23148 GCA_035639895.1 Xanthobacteraceae bacterium | reverse complement strand
CCCGCTGCGGGGTTGCCGATCTCGAGGTGCCCGCCGGTGCCGAGATCATCATCGAAGGCGAAATCCTGCCCAACGTGCACGAGCCCGAGGGGCCGTTCAGCGAATTTACCGGCTACGCGTCCTACCGCAGTACGCAGAACGTCTTTGTTGCGCATCGCATCCGCATGCGCCGTGACACCATCTTCCACAGCGTCACCTCGGGCATGTCGCGCGACCATATCCTGATTTCGTGCATCACTCGCGAAGGTGAGATCCTCAACGCGCTGCGGCGTAATTTGCCCAACGTGCGGGCGGTGCACGTGCCGCATACTACCTGCGGCGCCTTCATGGCCTTCATTTCCATGAAGAAGATTGCCGAAGGCGAGCCGCAGATGGCGATCATGGCCACGCTCGGTACCGAGCTGTACACGAAGTACGTCATCGTCGTGGATGACGACGTCGACATTTTCAACATCAACGACGTCATGTGGGCGCTCGCTACGCGCATGCGGGCGGAGAAGGATATCGTCTTCATTCCGGGAGCCAAGGGCGCGATTCTCGATCCTACGTCCGATCCGGAGACTTTCACCCTGACTAAGATGGGGATCGACGCCACGCGCCCCGCCGGCCGCGAATTTGCCGAGCGGCTGACGATCCCGGATGATCAGCGCGCGCGGGCGCGCTCGATCCTGGCAGCGGCCGGGATCAAGGTATAAGGCGGGGCCGACCGCGGCTATGAGCTCTTTCGCGGCAGGTATTTTTCCGACCGCTTTTCAACCTCGGCCCATTCCGCCTGGGTGAGCTTCACCGCGCCTACGAACTTGTTGGTGAACAGCGTCTCGGTCGGCGGGGCGTTCTTGACCCCCATATAGGTCTCGACCGTCTTGGCGGTGGTGGTGACGAGATCGGGGTCCATGTAACCGAGCCCGTGTTGCCGCACCGCGGGCACGACGCCGAGCGCGGTGCTGACCGCTTGCCCATACTCGATCACCTTCTGGTTGGCGACGCTGCCGCCTTGAAACTCCTTGACGCTCTCGAGATGCAACGCGACTGATTTTTCCGGATTCAAGTAGACGTATTTCAGCCCCTCCATCAGGCCGCCGACGAACGCCTCGCACAGCTCGGGCCTCTTCTCAATGGTGCTGCGCTTGCACGCGACGACGTTGCTGAACATCTTCACCCCGTAATCCTCATACAGCATGCTGTTGATCTCGAGCCCCTGCGCCCACAGGCTCGGCGCGATACTGCCGAAAAAATTTCCTTCCGCCTTGACCTGCCTCTCCACCAAGGCCTTGATCAGCGCGGCCGCATCCATGGTGACCTTGTTGACCTTCTTGTCGTCGATCCCGGTCGCCTTGATGAAGGCCGGCCAGAGTTGGAAATCCCCGCTGCCGACGTCGAAGGCGACCGTCTGGCCCTCGAGGTCCTGCGGCTTGGTGATGCCATACTCCTTGAGCGAAAAAATCCCGACCGGAGAGCGCGGCCAGATTCCCGCGACCGCGACAAGGTCGAGCCCTCGCGCGGCGCAGTTCATCATCACCGCCAAATCCAGGACGCCGAAATCGTACTGTCCCTGATCAACGGGCACGCAGACGCGCCCGGAGCCGAACCCGCGGTCGATGGTCACTTCGAGGCCGCGCTTTTCCCAAAAGCCCATCTTGTTCGCGACGAAGGCGTAGCTGAACGTCCCAAGCGGCAGCCAGGGAAGCGTCATCTTGACGGCTGTTGCGGCGCGCACGACGGCGGGTGCCCCAATTCCCAAGCCCGCGGAGGCGACAGCAGTGCCGGCGGAAAGCTTCAGGAAAGAACGGCGATGAAGTGTCATTGAAGTCACTCCTCTGTGGCGGGTGAGATAGCGGATGATGCCGGGCGTTTCACGGCGGCCAATCGCACGCGATCATGCAAGAAGCGATCCCATCCCCACGATCATCCTCCTCCGGCGGCTACGGCCTCCGACGGCGGCTGCCAGTACACGGCCCAGCTTTCCACGCCGGCGATGATCGCGTAAAGCGCAAGCCCGCTGATGCTCAGCGCAGCGATTGCCGCCAGCATCAGAGGGGTGTCGAGCAGACCGCCGGCGAGCTTGATCAGGTAGCCGATGCCCTCCTGAGAAGCGACGAATTCCGACACGATGACGCCGATGATGGCAAGGGTGATCGAAATCTTCATGCCGCCGAAGATATAAGGCAAGGCATTAGGCATGCGAATTTTCCAGAAGATCTGCCAGCGCGAGCCCATGAACGTGCGCGCCATGCGATGGATATCCTCGTCGACCGATTCGAAGCCCATGGCCGCGTTGATGGTCATCGGAAAGAACGCGACCAAGAACGCCAGCAGCAGACTCGACATGGTTCCGGTCCCGAACCACACGATGAACAAGGGCGCAATGGAGATTTTCGGGATCACCTGCGAAACGACGATGACCGGGTAGAAGCCCTTTCGGACAATGTTGGAGTAGGTGATCAACACGGCGACGAGAATGCCGCCGACAACGGAAAGTGCAAATCCGAGGACGGTGAGATAAAGCGAAGGCCACAGATGCGTAAGCAGCAGATCGTGGCGCTGCGCCATCGTCTCGAAAACCGCCGAGGGCGGCGGCAATATGATGCTGCGGATGCCCAATGCTCTGACGCTGACCTCCCAGATCAAGAGCAGGAGCGCGGTGACGAGGACCGGCCACGCAATCGCGGCCGTGCGCTTGGTAATGTCATTCCGCATGGCTCGCCTCGATTGCTTTGCGCAGATGGCGAACCAAGCGGTTGAACGTTTCATCTTCGGTCATCGCAATGGCTCGCGGCCGCGGAAGCTCGATTGCCAGTTCGTCAATGATGGTGGCCGGCCGGCGACCCATGACCAACACCCGATCGGACAGGAAGGCGGCTTCGCGGATACTGTGGGTGACGAAAATTACCGTTTTGCGATTGGCCTGCCAGATGCGCTGCAGCTCGACCGCCATTTCATCGCGCGTGATTGCATCGAGCGCGCTGAACGGCTCGTCCATCAGCAGGATGCTGGGATCGTGCACGAGCGCCCGGCAAATCGCGACGCGCTGGCGCATGCCGCCCGAGAGCTGACGCGGCAGCAGTCCGGAAAACTCGTCGATTTTCGCCATGCGCAGCAGGTCCATCGCGCGCTGGCGGTATTGTGGACGCGGCAGCTTCAGCAGCTCGATGGGAAACAGCACGTTTTGTAACACCGTGCGCCATGGCAGCAGCACCGGGCTCTGGAAAACCACGCCGATTTCCCGCCGCGGCCCCGCCACCTTCGCGTCCTTGATGCGGATTTCTCCGGCGCTGGGACCGATGAGCCCCGCAATCATCATGAGCAACGTGCTCTTGCCGCAGCCGCTCGGGCCGAGCACGCTGACAAACTCCCCATCGGCAACGTCAAAGGACAGCTGGCGGATCGCTTCGAGGTCTCCGAATGCCTTCTTGAGAGCGGCGATGCGCACGATGGCCCCGCCGTGACCCCAACCAGGAGCGAGGCCGGGCGTCGGGGAGGCGGCTGCCGATCGCATCGCATCGCTCTCCTCAATCCCGCTATCGGCAGTCATGCTCGTTGATTTGAACCGCGCACGCCGAGCGACTTCGTTGCCGAGTTGGCGCGGAGACCTCCCCATCGTGCTATCATACCCGCTCCTAACCGCAAGCAGAGTTTAGGCATGTCTGGCCAAGGGGTCGGGCTTCCGGTCTATGCCAGGACTGGTTACTTGACGCCCTCATTATCGCTGAGGAAGAACGAGTTCGCGTGATTGGTAGGCAAGTTCGCCGATGACACAGGAAGGCGCCTCCTCACAAGGCATCGGAGCTCGCGTCGGGCGAAAGGAAGACGATCGCCTGTTGCGCGGTCGCGGGCAGTTCGTCGCCGATATTCGGCTGCCCGCAATGAAGGACATCGCTTTTGTCCGCAGCCCCGTCGCGCATGGGCGCATTCGCGGCATTTCCATTCCCCCCGATCAGCGCGGCAACACGTTCACCGCAGTCGATCTCGTCGGTGTGAAGCCGATCCGCGCGGTCTCCGGCTTGCGCGGCTTCAAAGTCTCGGAGCAGCCGCCGCTCGCGACTGACAAGGTCCGTCACGTCGGCGAATTGGTGGCGATGTGCGTCGGATCGACGCGGGCACAAGCCGAGGACCTCGCCGCCTCCGTGGCGCTCGATCTCGAGCAATTGCCGGCCGTTTACGACATGCTCGACGCACGCAGGGACCCCGCCGTCCTCGTCCACGAGCACTGGGGCGACAACGTGTTTCTGGAGACATTCGTCGATGTGGACATCAGCAAGGCATTCGACGCACCGATCAAAGTCTCGCGCGAGATCCGCACCGCGCGCCAATGCATGGCGCCCATCGAGGGGCGCGGGGTCGTGGCGTTCTGGGACACGCGGCTCGAACAATTGACGCTCTACTCGGCCTGCCAGATGCCGCACATCGTGCGCACCGGCTTGTCCGAATGCCTCGGTCTTGAAGAGGGCCAAGTCCGTATTATCGCTCCCGATGTCGGCGGCGGCTTTGGCTACAAAGGGATCCTGCTGCCGGAGGAGATTTGTCTCGGGTGGCTCGCCATGCGTTGCTCCCATCCGGTACGCTGGATTGAGGACCGGCGCGAACATCTCATTGCCGGTGCCAACTGCCGCGAGCACTATTACCGCATCACGGCTTATGCCGAGCGCGACGGGCGGCTGCGCGGTATCGACTGCGAGGCTGCCGTCGATTCCGGCGCCTATTCTTCCTACCCGTTCTCGGCCTGCCTCGAAGCTGCGCAAGTCGCAAGCATCCTGCCGGGCCCCTATGATTTTCCGGCCTACCGCTGCCGCACCTTCTCGGTCGCCACTAACAAATGCCCGATTCTGCCCTATCGCGGGGTGGCGCGGACCGGCGTCTGTTTTGCACTCGAACTCGTGCTCGATGCGGTGGCGCGCGAAGCCGGCATCGAGCCGCAGGACGTGCGAAGGCGCAATCTCGTGCAGCCCGAGCAGATGCCGTTCGACAACATCACCAACAAACACTTTGACAGTGGCGACTATCCGGAATCATTGCGCCGCGCGGCGGCGGCAATCGACATCGCGGAAGTGCGGGCGCGGCAGAAGCGCAAGGAGGGCAACGGGCGGTTGGTCGGCGTCGGTCTTGCGACCTATTGCGAGCAAGCTGCGCACGGCACGTCGGTCTATTACGGCTGGGGCATTCCCATGGTGCCCGGCTACGAGCAGGCGACCGCGCGGCTGACCGCCGACGGCGGCCTGGAATTGCGCGTCGGCCTGCACTCGCACGGACAGGGGCTCGAAACGACACTGGCGCAAGTCGCCCATGACGTCCTCGGCATCGACATCGCCAGGATCAGGATCGTGCTCGGCGACACCGCGCTCACCCCTTATTCGACCGGCACGTGGGGCTCGCGCGCGATGGTGATGGCTGGCGGCGCGGTGGCGGCGGTGTGCCGGGAGATCGCCAAGCGCGCGGCGACGATCGGCGCGCGGCTGCTGCAAGCCGATCCGGCCGAGGTGTTGGTGCGTGGCGGTCAGGCCGCCGGCCCGCACGGCGCTGTCAGCTTGGCGGAGATTGCGCGCGCCTGGTACCTGCGGCCGCAAGACCTGCCGCACGACGTCGATCCAGGCGGTCTCGAGGTCACAATCGGCTACAAACCGGCGCGCGACAGCGGAACCTTTAGCTATGCCACCCACGCCGCTTTGGTGGCGGTCGATCCGGAGACAGGGGAGGTGGATATCCTCCGCTACGTCATCGTCGAGGATGGCGGCAAACTGGTAAACCCCATGATCGTTGACGGACAAATCTACGGCGGCTTCGCGCAAGGCGTGGGGACTGCGCTTTACGAGGAGATGCCGTTCGATCGTTCCGGACAGCCGCTCGCTTCCACACTGGCCGACTATCTGCTTCCCGCAGCGACCGAGGTCCCGGCGCCGTTGCTTGAACATATGGAGACGCCGGCGCCATACACGGAATTCGGCGTCAAGGGGATTGGCGAAGGCGGCGCCATCGCGCCGCCGGCGGCGATCGCCAATGCGGTCAATGATGCGCTGCGGCCGCTCGGCGTCGAATTGCTGGTATCGCCCATCACGCCGCAACGCATCATTGCAGCAATTGCAGAGCGCGGCCGATTGCAAAGCCGCGCGGATTGACTGAGATTGAGATCGCCGCTTAATGACGGCTGCTGCGGACTTTCTGGGGATTGCAAATGAGCGCGAGTATCGGCCCGATGCTTCTGCGAAAGATCGACGAGAGCCGCGATAAAGCGATCTCGTTTCTGCGGCAGATGATCGCCATTCCCAGCGTCACCGGGGACGAGGCCAAGATCCAGAAGTTTCTTGCCGATTACATGCGCAAGATTGGTCTCGACGTGGACATGTGGGAAACGGACTGGGAAACGCTCAAGAAGCATCCCGGCTACCGGCCTGTGGAGCGAGGCTACGAAGGACGTCCCAATATTGTCGCCACCCTGAAGGGCACCGGCGGCGGACGCTCCTTGTTGCTGAACGGCCATACCGATGTCATTCCGGTCGGCGGGGGCGAAGGCTGGAGCGATGATCCCTGGTCCGCCACCATCAAGAACGGGCGCATTTACGGGCGCGGCTCCGCCGACATGAAGAGCGGCGTTGCCAGCCATATCATGGCGGTGGAATGCCTGACGGCTGCAGGACTCAAGCCTAAGGGCGATGTCTACATCAATGTGGTCGTCGATGAAGAAGTCAGCGGCCACGGCACGCTGGATACCGTGATCCGCGGGTACAAGGCGGACGCCGGCATTTCCGGCGAGACCAGCGATCTCGCCGTGCAGCCCGCTTGCATCGGCCGCATCTGGTTCGAGATCGAAATTCACGGCAAGCCCGCAGGCATTCAAAAGCGCTACGAGGGCATCAGCGGAATTGAGCTTGGCAATAAAATCGTCAAGGCGGTCGCGGATCTCGA
This sequence comes from Xanthobacteraceae bacterium, assembly GCA_035639895.1. Taxonomy (GTDB): domain Bacteria; phylum Pseudomonadota; class Alphaproteobacteria; order Rhizobiales; family Xanthobacteraceae; genus VAZQ01. The sequence goes on along the minus strand of DASQXF010000222.1, from coordinate 16,251 downwards.
GGCCAAGCGCGTCGCGACGGTGACCCACCCGCTCTATCCAAATGCCCTCGATACGCTTCCCTGCATCATCGGCAGCTTCTCGGCGGGCAACTACCCGAGCGCGTTCCCTGCCAACTGTTTGCTCAAAGGTAGCATCGGCACTGTGCCTGGCGAGGACCACGAAGGGGTAAAACGAAGCCTCGTGGAGCAGGTGGCGCGCGCGGCGGCCGAAGATCCCTGGATGCGCGATCATCCACCGAAGGTGCGGTTTGTCGGCTATGACGCGCAGGCGTCTGAAATTCCGCGCCAGCACCCGATCGTCGAGACTGTCTGCCGCAACTACAAAGAGGTGACCGGCCGCGATCCCGAGATCAGCGGTCGCCAGGGCGCGGCGGATACACGCTTCCTCAACCTCTATGCCAATACACCGACCGTGATCTTCGGACCGGGCTCGACCGCTGTCATGCACGCGAACGACGAATACGTTTCCATCGATGATTATCTCACCGCCATCAAAGTGGTCGCGCTGAGCATCTGCGACTGGTGCGGCGTCGATCGCCGGTAGAGCATGTTCGTGCGAAGTGGAATCAGCGGAGCAGCGAACTCGGTCTGCTTCCTCCCCTTGTGGGGAAGGGGCGGGGAGGGAGTTGTTGTTCTTGCACGAGGCGTGTCCGTCCACGTGCAGAGTCTCTGACGTGCTTCAAGCACAAACGAACTTGGACTAGACGGGAGACATTAGTTGCAGGCACGGCCCACGATTGCGGTCATAGGCGGAACGGGGGAGCTGGGCTCTGCGCTGGCAAAGCGCTGGGCGGCAGTCGGTTATCCCATCATTCTGGGCTCGCGATCCAAGCAGAAAGCGCAGGACGCCGCCCAAGAAATGAACGCCAATGATGGGTCCGTCACCGGCGACGACAATCGCGCGGCGGCGGCAGCCGCTGACATCGTCGTTATCGCCGTCCCTTACGCCAGCCATGAAGCCATCATCAACGAGATCAAGCCGGCCGTCGCAGGCAAGATCGTCGTCGACACCGTGGTGCCGCTCGTTCCCCCCAAAGTCTCGGTGGTGAAGCTTCCGCCGGACGGGTCGGCCGCCTTGATCGCGCAGCGGCTGTTCGGCGAAGCGGCACGCGTCCAGTCCGCCTTTCACAACGTCAGCGCATCGAAGCTCCATGCCAGCGGCAGTGTCGATTGCGACGTTCTTGTGTTCGGCGACGACCGCGAGGCACGCGCCGCCGTGATCGATCTGGCGAATGCGGCAGGCACGCGTGGCGTCGACGGCGGGCCGCTTGCCAATTCCGCGGCGGCCGAAGCGTTGACCTCCGTCCTCATCGGCATCAATCGGCGATATAAGGTCGACGGCGCTGGCATTCGCATCACCGGTTTACCGGCAGCGCAGCGGTGATGGCGGATGAGTAGGGCTGCGATTCTATCCGACGATCTCGGGCGCAATCTCACCCGCGAGGAAGCACTGGCGCTCGTGGACTGCGAGCTAGAGCCGCTGCTGCACACAGCAGCTCGCCGGCGTGATGCCGCGCACGGCTCCATCGTCTCCTATTCGCGCAAGGTCTTCATTCCCCTGACCAAGCTTTGCCGCGACGTTTGTCACTACTGCACCTTTGCTCATCCGCCTCGCAAAAATGAACGAGCCTATCTCTCGCTCGACGAGGTGCTTGCCATCGCGCGAGCGGGTCAAGCGGCCGGCTGCAAGGAGGCACTGTTCACGCTCGGCGACCAGCCTGAGCTACGCTATCGAATTGCTGCCGATGAGCTTGCCCGGCTTGGACACCGCACGACGTTGTCTTATCTCGCAGAGGCGGCGCGCGCGGTCTACGAGCAAACCGGATTGCTGCCCCACGTCAATCCAGGCCATTTGACGCCGGCCGATGTGGCCGGCTTGCGCGCGGTCTCCGTGTCCCAAGGGTTGATGCTCGAATCCGTGTCGGAGCGGCTGTGCGCGCGCGGCGGCGCTCATCACGGCTCGCCCGATAAGCATCCGCGCAGGCGGCTCGCAAGCATCCGCGCCGCCGGCGAGCAGCGCGTGCCATTCACCTCGGGCATTCTGATCGGTATCGGAGAGACGCGCGAGGAACGGATCGACTCGCTGCTCGCGTTACGCGCGCTCAACGACGCTTATGGACACGTCCAGGAAATCATCATTCAGAATTTCCGGCCGAAGGCGGAAACCCGCATGGCCCATTGGCCTGCGCCGGCTCTCCACGAGCTACTCTGGACGATCGCGATTGCGCGGCTCTTGTTCGCCCCGTCGATGAACATCCAGGCGCCGCCCAATCTCAACCCGGGCGTGCTGTCGCGCTTGATCGACGCTGGCATCAATGACTGGGGCGGCGTGTCGCCGGTTACCCCGGATCACGTCAATCCGGAGGCGCCCTGGCCGGCTCTGGATGCGCTCGAGCGCGCCACCCACTTTGCCGGAAAGCAGTTGGTCGAAAGGTTAGCCATCTATCCGGCATTCGCTCGGGAGGCGGATACATGGGTCGACCCGGCGTTGCGGTCCGCGCTCCTACGCCGCATCGATGCCGATGGCTGGCCGCGCTGCGATGAATGGTCCCCCGGCGTCCGTGCTCCACTTCCCGATCGCGATGCTCGCTTCGGCCGCCTGGCGGTTGCCAGCGAAATCCGGACGACCTTGGCAAGGGCCCAGGCCGGTAATGCACTGGATGAAACCGACATCGTGCGGCTGTTTCGTTGCCGCGCGCATGAATTTGCGGCGGTATGCGCGGCGGCCGACGAGTTGCGCCACGCCGCCAATGGCGACGTCGTCTCCTACGTCGTCACGCGCAACATCAATTACACCAACATCTGTTATTTCAAATGCGGATTTTGCGCATTCTCCAAAGGCAAGCTGAGTGAGAACTTGCGCGGCCGGCCGTACGAACTCTCGCTTGGCGAGGTCGGGCGGCGCGCGCGCGAGGCTTGGGCGCGCGGCGCTACCGAAGTCTGCATGCAGGGCGGCATCCATCCGAGCTATAGCGGCGCCACATATCTCGAAATTTGCCAGACGGTGAAGAGCGCTGCGCCGGGCATCCACATCCACGCGTTTTCGCCGCTCGAAGTACATCAGGGCGCCGCAACGCTCGGCATGCCGGTCGAGGAGTTTCTGCGCACGCTGCAAGCGATGGGACTCGGCACCTTACCGGGCACGGCGGCGGAAGTCCTCGACGATGAGGTGCGCGCCGTGCTTTGCCCGGACAAGATCGATACCGGCCGCTGGCTCGCGGTGATGCGCGCCGCGCATCGAAACGCCTTGCGCAGCACCGCGACCATCATGTTCGGTCACGTGGACCGTTACGAGCACTGGGCGCGACACCTGCTGCGCATTCGCGAGCTGCAGAGCGAGACCGGCGGCTTCACCGAATTCGTGCCGTTGCCCTTCGTGCATATGGAGGCCCCGATCTATCTCAAAGGCCGAGCGCGGCGCGGGCCGACCTTCCGAGAGGCGGTGCTGATGCACGCGATTGCGCGCCTTGCGCTCAATCCCCTAATCACCAACATCCAGACGTCCTGGGTGAAAATGGGCCGCGAGGGCGTGAAAGCCTGTCTGCGCAGCGGCGCCAACGATCTCGGCGGCACGTTGATGGAGGAAACGATCACGCGCGCGGCGGGAGCGAGCCATGGACAGGAGATGACACCGGCCGAGATGGAGCGCACCATTCGTTCCCTTGGGCGCAGACCGCGCCAGCGCGACACGCTTTACCGCACCGTCGCGGAGGAGCGTTACCGCGCCGCGTTCGCCGCGGCCGCTGGCGCGCAGCCCAAAGAAGTCGCATCCGCTCCATGAGCGAACCATTCCTCATCCGGCCGGAGATCGTGGACGTTGAGCGCCGTCGCGAGGCCATCGACTGCCTGCGCGACGCGCAAGTGAGTTTGCCGACCTGGCGCGAGCTCGCCGATCCGACGCATATCGCGGATGCCGTAGGGACGAGCCTCAAATCGGTCGGCCCGGACGAGGCAGATGCGAAAAATCTTTGGCGCGTTCACTGGTTCAACAGCGCCGATCGCAGGCATCGCCTGGCGCTGCCCGGCTACGTCGTCCTGCCGCCGGCGCTGACCGGTGTGAAGGCGCCGATCATCGTTCTTTTGGGCCGGCGGTTTCCAATGATCGGGGCGCACAAGGTGTTGGCCGCGTACGCCTGTCTCGTGCCTCGTCTGGTGACGGGCCGCTTCGACCCCGCGCATGACCGGGCGGTGTGGCCATCCACCGGAAATTACTGCCGCGGCGTGGCCGTGCTGCCCGCCGGCATGAGCCGCGAGCGCTTCGATTGGCTCAACGAGTGGGTGTCGGAGCCCGCCGACATCATCCGCACCCCGGGGACGGAAAGTAACGTCAAGGAAATCTACGACAAGTGCGCCGAGCTTGCGCGCGACAAACGCAATATCATCATCAACCAGTTTTCCGAATTCGCCAACTACTTGATCCATTATCACTGCACCGGCGCCGCCTTCGATCGCGTGTTCTCGCATGTCAAAAGCGAGAACCCCGACTATCGCTTGGCGGCATTCGTTGCGGCGACCGGCTCGGCCGGAACGATCGCGGCCGGCGACTACTTGAAAGCGCGGCACGGCACCAAGATCGCCGCGGCCGAGGCCATCGAATGCCCGACCATGCTGTGCAATGGATACGGCGAGCACAACATCCAGGGCATCGGCGACAAGCACATCCCGCTGATCCACAACGTCATGAACACTGACCTCGTCGTCGGCGTGTCCGATCTGGCGAGCGATTCGCTCAATGTGCTTTTCGGCGGCAATGCCGGACGCAGCTATCTGGTCGGCCGGCGCAAGATCGATCCGGAGGTGGTGAGGACCTTCGACGATATCGGCATCTCGGGGCTTGCGAATATCGTCGCCGCGATAAAGGTCGCCAAGCATCTTGATTTTGGCGGCGATGACGTGGTGATGACGGTGGCGACCGACAGCGCGCTGCTCTATGCCAGCGAGCGGGAAAGGTTTCTCGCTCGCCGCTTTGCGGACGGCTTCGACGAGGTCAATGCCGGCGAGATTTTCAGCCGCCACTTGGAAGGGATCGCGGACGACCACATGCTCGAGCTCACTCATTTCGACCGCAAGCGTATTTTCAATCTCGGCTACTTCACCTGGGTTGAGCAACAGGGCGTGACGCTCGATGATTTCGAGCGGCGCAAGGACCAGCGGTTCTGGCGCAGTCTCGTGGAGACGATACCGATGTGGGATCGTTTGATCGAGGATTTCAACGCAGAGGTTGGCGCCGCCCGCGCCCGCTGATCGGCATGGCAGAGACCAAGGGCAAACCGGTCGACAACACGGTTCGCAGCTACCCGGAGCTGCGCGAGGAATTACTGCGCCGCGACCGCAGCCTGCGCGACAAAGTGGTCTCGCTTGAAGAGGCGACCTCGTTCGTGCGCGACGAAGACTCGGTCGGGATCGGCGGCAGCACCATGTCGCGCACACCCATGGGCATGATCTGGGCGCTGATCCGCGCCGGCCGAAAACGACTCACCTGTGCACGCAGCATTGTCTCGAGCGACGGCGACCTCCTATTCGCGTCAGGCGCCTGCGACCACATGGTGACGAGCTGGTTCAGCCAGGGAATTCTGTGGGGGGTCTCGAAGGTGATGCGTCATCACGTCGAGACCGGAAAGGCGCGATTCGACGAGTGGAGCCACATGGCCATGGGCATGCGGTTTCGCGCCGGCGCCATGGGCGTTCCCTTTATGCCGATCCGGTCGATGCTGGGCTCCGATGTGCGCAAGCTACGTCCCGAAGCGATCGAGATGGAGTGCCCATTCACCGGCGAGAAGCTGTTGCTCGTTCCCGCGCTCAATCCCGACGTGGCCCTGATCCACGTCCAGCGCTGCGACCCTTATGGCAACGCGCAGATCGACGGGCTGCAGTTCATGGACATCGACCTGGCGATGGCCGCGAACAAGGTGATCCTGACGACGGAGCGCATCGTCTCCAACGATCAGATCCGCCGCGCTCCGGACCAGACTAAGATACCTTTCTTTGCCGTCGATGCCGTGGTCGAATTGCCGTTCGGCTGCGCCCCGCATGAATGCTACGGCGTGTACGAGCCGATGTTGCGGCACATGGAGGATTACGTTGCGCTGGTGAACGACGATCCCATCAAAGGTATGCAACAATACATGGAACGCTACGTCTACGGACCGAAATCGTGGAGCGAATTTCTCGCCTTGATCGGGATCGAGCAACTACTCGAGGCGGCGCGCGCCGGGGAGAGCATCTATGATGCTTAAGAAGCACAATTACACGGCTGCGGAGCTACTCACCATTCTGAGCGCGCGGCAACTCAGCGACGGCCAGGTGGTGTTCGCAGGCGTCGGCATCCCGCTCCTGGCCGCCACCCTGGCGCAGCGGCTGCGTTGCCCGGGGCTCACAATTCTGTTCGAAGGCGGCGTGATCGGCGCCTTCATCGAGCCGGGCAAGCTGCCGCCTTCGACCAACGATCAGCGCTGCACCAAACGCGCCAACATGGTGCTCGGTAGCGCGGAAGTACTGCTGCTGCTCCAGCGCGGTTACGTCGATGTCGGGTTCATGGGTGGGGCGCAGGTCGACCAGTACGGCAATTTGAACAGTTCGTTCATCGGCGATCCGGCGCGGCCCAAGACACGCCTGCCGGGCACGGGCGGCGGCAACGACATCGCTTCGCTCGCGCAGATGATCGTGGCGATGAAGCACGAGAAACGCCGGTTCGTCGAGCAGGTCGACTTCGTCACCAGCCCCGGATACCTGCATGGGGGCGATACGCGACGCGCGAGCGGCCTCGTTGCCGGCGGCACGTTTCGCGTCGTGACCGATCTGGCGGTGTTCGGATTCGATCCCGAGAAACGCCGCATGCAGGTGATGTCGCTCAACCCGGGGGTTACGCGCGAAGAGCTTCAGGACAACACCGGCTTTACGCTCGAGTTTTCTCCTCATCTGGGAGTGACCGAGCCACCCACCGATCAGGAGCTCGAGTTGTTGCGCGAGCTCGATCCGGACCGGCTCTATACCGGTTAGCCGCGTTCGGAACATCGACATTCGACAGCAGAGGAGTTTTGCGATGGCGCGTTTGGATCGCACCTTCGGCATCGCGGTACCGAATTTCACCGCCTATCCGCAGATGCCGGATATCAAGGCGCTGGTCGAGTACGGCGTGAGGATGGAGCAGCTTGGCTTCGACTCGCTTTGGGTCTGGGATCACATCCTGCTGGGTGTCGAGCCGAATTTTCCCATCATCGAATCGTTGACGCTGCTCACCGCCATTGCCGCCCGCACCAACAAAATCAAACTCGGTACCGGCATTCTCGTGTTGCCGATGCGCAATCCGGTGATCCTCGCCAAGCAGCTGGCCTGCATGGATCTGTTGTCCGACGGGCGCCTGCTGATGGGCATGGCGTCGGGCTGGTACCGGCGCGAATTCAACGCGATCGGCGTGCCATTCGAGCAGCGCGGCAAGATCATGGACGAGAACCTCGATATTCTCAAACGTTTCTGGACCGAGCACACCGTCAGCGGGAAGTTTTCCCGGTACGACATTCCGGCCGGCGTCATGTATCCGAAGCCGGTGCAAAAACCCTATCCGCCGATCCTGATCGGCGGATACGTCGATCGCGTGCTCAAACGCGCGGCGGTGGTGGGCGATGGATGGCTGACCTATTTCTATTTGCCCGAAAGCTTCGCCAAGTCATGGAATAAGATCCGTGGCTTTGCCAAGGAGGCGGGAAAAGACCCCGACAAACTCCTCAACGCCGCGCAGCTGCCGATCTTCATCGGCAAGTCGCGGCAGGCCGTCGAGGGTCCAATGATGGAATGGCTCACCAAGGAGTGGGACTTTGCCTCCTGGAGTGAATCGACCAAGGAGAGCGCCATCATGGGAACGGTCGACGAATGCGTCGAGCAGCTCAAAGCGCACGTGGCGGTCGGAACGCAGAAAATCATCTTCGTTCCCTACAAATACGAGACTGAGCAAATCGAGACGATTGCGCGCGAGATCATCCCGCGCCTCAAGGCGAAATGACGCAGGCCCGTCGGACCGCGTTGGCTGCGGGAAAACCCGCGCTGGCGAAGCGGAGAGAGGCTACGCCGCATGTGGTTCGATATGAACGGAACATGCTATAGTTGCACGAGCGCCGCTCGGCGCCATTCCCTTGACGGAGGACAGATATGAAGCAATTTGCGAGCACCACAACGCTTGCGGCGATCGTCCTTGCCGCCGGCGTGACGACGGCAGCCGCGCAAGACATCAAGGTCGGCGTCATTCAGCCGCTGACCGGCGCGTTTGCGGCGTCGGGAAATTATGTCGCCAACGGCGCCAAGATCGCCGCCGACGAGATCAACGCGAAGGGCGGGGTGCTCGGTAAGAAATTGGAGCTGGTGATCGAGGACAACAAGAGCAACCCGACGGAAGCGGCCGCCGTCGCCGAGAAGCTGATCGTGCGCGACAAGGTTCCGGTGCTGATGGGTGCCTGGGGCTCCGGCTTCACCCTCGCCATCATGCCCAAGCTGATGGAATATAAGGTGCCGATGCTGGTCGAGACCTCCTCGGCCGGCAAGATCACCACCTCAGGCAATCCCTACATCTTCCGCATTTCGCCGCCGTCGGCAGTCGAGGCGGTCGCGTTCGCCAAGATCGTCGACAACCTCAAGATCGGCAAGGCGGACTTCCTCGTCGTGAACAACGATTGGGGCCGCGGTGCCGCGGAAGACTTCGGCAAGATGTTCAAGGAGCACAACATCAAACTGGGGCTGGTGGAGACCATGGACCCGCCGGCGCAGGACATGAGCGCGCAACTCGCTAAAATCAAAGCCTCCGATGCCGATACGCTCATCGTCACCACGGCGGTCGAGCAGCTCACGCTGGTGCTCAAGCAGGCAGCGGCGCTGGGCTTGAAGAAGCGGATCATCACGACCGGCGGCTCGCAGAGCCCTGATCAGTTGATCGAGCAGGCGGGCGGGGCGGCAAACGATACGACCCACATCACCTTCTTCACGCCCTGGAAGCCCGAGGCGTCTGCGGATCCGGCCATGGCGAAGGCGTTCATCGAGGAATGGAAAAAGCGTGGCTATCCGTTCGCCGGCCTCACCGAGAGCTTCCGCGGTTATGACGGCATCCGCACCATTGCGGCCGCCATCGCTAAGGCGGGCAAGGCTGATCCTGAGGCGATCCGCGCGGCGCTTTGGCAGGTCGAGCTGACCGGCATGAACGGCAAGATCAAGTTCGAGAAAACGGGACCCGCGGGTCAGGAAAGCGGCCAAAGCAATCCCGGCATCTATCTGATCAAAATCGAGAACGGCAAGGTCGTCCTCCCGAGCGCCTGATACAGTCCTCAACTTTCGTCCCGCGAAGCGGGGACCCATGACCACAGCCGTGGAATGGGTCCCCAGCATCAGCGCGTTTACGCGCGTCTTCGACGCGCTATGCGCGGGGAACGACGGACAACGGCCGCCTTCGGCTCCTTGAGGGGCACATGGATCAATTCCTGCAGCATCTCCTCAATGCCGTCATGCTCGGCGGAACTTATGCCCTGCTGGGCATCGGGCTGACCTTGATCTTCGGGATCATGCGGGTGGTGAATTTCGCGCATGGCGAGCTCTACGCTTTCGGCGCCTATGTCGTCTATCTGATCGTGGCCTCGCTCGGCCTCGATTTCTTCCTCGGCCTCATCGTTGCAGTGATCGCCGGGGCACTGCTCGGGGCGTTGATCGAGGTCGCGCTGCTGCGGCCGATGCGTGGCGCCGATATCGACACGATCATGCTGGTGATGATCGGCGCCTGGATCGTCATGCAAAACACCGAGCTATTGGTCTGGGGCGGTGTGGCCAAGGCGATCGTCACTCCGTTCCCCGAGACTCCGCTGGTGATCGGACCGGTGTCCATATCCTGGTTGCGTCTGTTCGTGCTGGCTATGGCGCTGCTCTTGATCGGCGGAAGCTATGTCCTCATCCACCGCACCAAGCTCGGCAAGGCGATGCGCGCGACGTTCCAAGATGCCGATACGGCGGCTTTGATGGGGGTGAATATCAAGGGCATCTTCACCGCGACCTTCGCCATCGGCTCCGCGCTTGCAGCCGCGGCGGGAGCTTTGCTCGGTCCGGTCTTTCTGGTCACCCCGAGCATGGGGGACCTCGCCGCACTGAAAGCGTTCGCCATCGTCATCCTCGGCGGTCTCGGCAACATCACCGGCGCGACCATCGGCGGATTCATCCTCGCTTTCGTCGAGGAGATCGGCGCCGGCTACATCTCGTCCGGCTATCGCGATGCAATGGGCTTTTTGATCATTATCGTGGTGCTGCTGTTCAAGCCGACCGGGCTGTTCGCGCGGGCGGAGCGGGTTGGATGAAGCGCGCGTTGCCGGTGGTCTGGCTCCTCGTTTTCCTCACCATTCCGTTGTGGCTGCAGGACCAGTACATCCTGCACATCCTGATCACTACCGGAATTTTCATCATTGCTTCGATGAGTCTCAACCTGCTGCTCGGCTATACCGGGCAGCTCAGCCTCGGTCACGTGGCGTTCTTCGGCATCGGTGCCTATGCCAGCGCGTTGACGACGCTCGGGTTCGACGTGGACGTGTTCGGATTTCGCGTGGTGCACCAACCTTGGCCCGCCGTCATCGGCTTGTTCGTCGGCATGGTCATCGCCGGATTGAGCGGGTATGCGATCGGCCGCCTGTCGTTCAAGGTGCGCGGCGCCTATTTCGTGATCGTCACCATCAGCTTTGCCGAGGTCACGCGGCTCGTAGCCCTAAATTGGGTGGAGCTGACGCAAGGCCCGTTGGCGCTCACCAACATCCCTCCCTATACCCTCGGATTTCCGGGGCTCGGCAGCTATACGCTCTGGAATAAGACCGCGTATTACTATCTCGTCCTCGCCGTGGGACTCATCGCCTATGTCGTGATCAGCCGGCTGGTCGGCTCCCGCATCGGCCGTGCCATGATCGCGCTCAAGGAAAACGAGACGCTGGCGAGCTCGGTCGGCATCGATGTGACGCGCTATCTCGTGTTGGCGGCGGTTGTGTCCGCGGCGATGGCCGGCGCTGCCGGAAGCCTCTACGCCCATTATCTCAAGATCATCGATCCCGACATTTTCCTGTTCATCTACACCGTCACCATGGTCATCATGGTCATCACTGGCGGCAAGGGAACGCTGGCCGGGCCGATTGTCGGCGGCGTGATCTTCGGATTCCTTCCGGTGATCCTGCGCCCATTTGCAGCGCCTGCGGTGCAATGGATCCTCTACGGCGGCTTGATGATTGCGATCGTCTTTGTCTTGCCGCAGGGAATCGTACCGGCGCTGGAACGCTGGATCGCGAACTGGCTGATACGCAAGCCCGCCGACGCCTTGTTGGCCGGCAGCTCTAAGCCGCACGAGGGACAATGATGCCGACAAACGATGCGCGGGGGGAGGTCGTCCTTTCGATCGCGCACGTCGCGGTGCATTTCGGTGGGCTCGTCGCGCTTTCCGATCTCAATTTCAACGTCTGCGAAGGAGAGATCGTCGGCCTCATCGGGCCGAACGGCGCCGGTAAGACGACTGCGTTCAATGTGTTCACCGGCTTTCTAAAGCCCACGGCCGGCGAGGTCCGCTATCGCAACACATTGTTGAACGGCCTCAAGCCGCACGAAATTACCAGTCTCGGCCTAGTCAGGACTTTCCAGCGCACGAGCATCTTTCAGAACAACACGGTGTTCGAAAATGTGCTGATCGGATTGCATCGGTTGGGACGATCGACCCTATGGGATACGTTGCTGGCGCTCCCACGGGAGAAGATCGCGGAAAGAGAGCTTGCCGATAAGGCGCGCGAGATTTTGCGCATCGTCGGCCTCGAGCGGAGGGCGGCGGACGTGGCCGCCACCCTTCCTTACGGTGAGCAGCGCCTTCTCGGCATGGCTTTGGCGCTTGCCGCACAGCCCTCGATGCTGCTGCTGGACGAGCCGGTCTCCGGCATGAATCCGAGCGAAAGCGCAAGAGTCATGAAACTGGTCGATACTGTTCGCGCCTCGGGCGTGACCATCCTTTTGGTGGAGCACGATATGCCCATGGTCATGCAGGTGTCGGACCGCATCGTTGTCCTCAACTATGGCCGCATCATCGCCGAAGGTCCGCCGGCGGTCATCCAGAAGGATCCGGAGGTTATTCGCGCGTATCTGGGAGAAGGAAAGAAACGTGCTTGAGCTGCGCGATGTGGTCTGCTGCTACGGCCAAGTACCGGCACTCAAGGGAGTGTCGCTCACCGTCGGTAAAGGCGAACTCGTCGCGCTCATCGGCGCGAACGGTGCTGGCAAGACGACGACTTTGAAGGCGATCTCCGGCTTATTGCATCCAACCGCCGGGACCATCGTGTTCGACGGCCACGACATCACCCATGCCCTCCCGCGTACAATTCTTTCGCTCGGATTAGCGCATTGTCCGGAGGGGCGGCACGTCTTTCCGGAAATGACTGTCCTGGAGAACCTGGAAATGGGCTGTTATTTGCGCACAGATCGCCGCGAGATAGCGGCCGATATGACGCGGGTGTTCGATCAGTTTCCGCGTCTGGCTGAGCGCCGCCAGCAACCGGCGGGAACCTTATCCGGCGGCGAGCAGCAGATGCTCGCGATCGGCCGCGCGCTGATGTCGCAGCCCAAGCTCATCATGTTCGACGAGCCGTCCCTCGGCCTTGCCCCCACCATTGTCGAGCGCACCTTCGACATCATCACCGGCATTCGCGCCTCCGGCACCACCGTCTTGATGGTGGAGCAGAACGCATCCGCGGCGCTGAACATGTGCGATCACGCTTACCTGCTCGAATCCGGCTCGCTTGCGCTCGCGGGCAGTGGGCGCGAGTTGATCGACAATCCGCACGTGCGGGCGGCGTACCTGGCGGGGTGAAGTTTTGATGGCGCTTTGAGTTACCCAACTCGTCATCCGCGGGCTTGATCCGCGCATCCATCTTTTTCGGAAAACTTTTTAGGAATGCGATGGATTGCCGGGTCATGAGCGCGTTCACGCGCGTCTTCCGACGCGCTATGCCCGGCAATGACGCAAGACAGTGCGACCGGCGGTCGCTATCAATACGCTTGTAGATATTTTGTGATGTCGACTCGATCCGGCAGCGTGCCGACCGCGGTCGAGAAATCGATGAATTTCTGGAACTCCGCCTTGTGCTTGTCGGTCAGTTCGCCCGCCATGAAGTAGCGCACCATCGGCACGGTATCGACCACGTCTTCGGGGGTGAGCGTGTTCTTGGCGAGGTACTTGCGCGCCTCCTGCGGGTTCTGATTGACGAAGTCGATACCCTTCTTCCACACGGCGGCGAAGCGCCGCGCGACGTCCGGGCGGCTCTTGATGAAGTCGCTGGTAATGGCGCAGCCGGCCGCGAACGCATTGCCGTCCTCATCGCCCAAGATGTATTTGGCGATGACGCCCGACTCGAGGGTGCGCGCGACGCCGAGCTTGCGCATGGTCGAGGCCTGCGGCTCGAGGGTGTAGCCGGCATCAAAGGCGCCGCTGGTCATGACATTGACGTGCTGGCTCATGTCGAGCTGATCCATCGTGTAGTCGCCCTCCTTGAGACCGACCTTGGCGAGGATCGCTTTGGCGGCAACGAGGTTGGCAGGCCCTGGCGCGGACATGATGCGCGCGCCCTTGAGATCCTTGATCGTCGCGGCGGGGTAGCCGGTGCGCGCGACGAACTGCTCCATCTGGTAGATTTTGCTCTGGCTGTGCACGCCGATGTACATGGCGACGCCGGGCTTCTTGAGATTGGCGTTCATCGCCTCGATCGTCACGAGCACGACGGCCGCCTCGATCTGATTGCTGATCATCGCCGCGATGTTCGCTGGCCCGCCGATGAGGCGAATCGTCTCCGGCTCGATGTTGAATTCTTTGAAAAAGCCGCGCTCGATGCCCACGAAATAGGGCAGCGAGGATGCGGTCGGGAACACCCCGACCTTTACCTTGTCCTGCGCGGCGGCCGGGTGTCCCAGGGCGACGGCGATGATCGCCCCCAAGGCCATCGATTGGATCGTCCGCATCGCCTCACCTCCGTTGTTCATGCATATACGTTGTATTTCGCCGTGCATGCAGGATCCGGGCCCGCCTAGTTCGAGTCCTGACTCTGGGCTGCTTCTCGCGCTCTAACGGTCGCCGGATGCTCCCCGCGGCGACGAGAGGGGAGGGGCGCGTGGCCGAGATCCACCAGCTTCGGCACCATCGACTGTTCGCTGCCTGACCCCTTGGGACAGATTTGAATCCACAGCAGACTAATGGATTATATTATTGCGGCAAGGCGGCCCTCGCGGATCAAATGCTGACCTTGGGACGATTGCACTTTATCGCTCCTGCAATGGACAGACGGCGGCACTCTTGGCTGCGGCGGGTCGTCTTCAGGATCGACGGCGCGCTGCGCCGCTGGCAGTCCCTCCTCGAATACACCAGCGATCCCGGCTGCATCTTACGCATCAGACTTGCTCGTCTCGATCGCGATCTCATGCTGACGGACGGCACCTGTGGCCGTGCCGGCGACCGTTTCATCGACCTGCATCTATGGAACGAGCAAATTCCGGCGATGCCGAAGGAAGGGGCATCGATCGCGTGGGCGCGGCAGATGCATGTCTGTTTCCAGCAGTCGCTGCGACAGCTCGCGCGCTATCTCGCCGGCCGACCCGATCTTGAGGACGCTTGCCTCGTGCGCTGCACCTTGATGTTCGCCGGCCCGGAGCGCGACCGCCAGATGATACGACTGCTCGCACGGTACGGGTTCGAGTTCGTTCCTGGCACCCGTCCGCCCACGTTGGGTGAGCGCGCTCGCCATTTCGGCGAGAACATCCACACCTCGCTGATCGTGTTGACGCGCAATGCAACGTCGCTCAGACGTGACACGCTACGCCGCGGCCGCACGCGGGTGTTCATGTCGCGACGGACGCTTGAGCAGCGCTATGGAAGCGAGACCGCCCGGGCCGGCATCTAGCGCTGCCCGATGACTCGTCTCGGCGAAAGCGATTGTCTCGGATGCTGGCCCCGTAGGTCGTATGAGCGAAGCGGGAGTTTTCTGACTTCGCCATCGCCCCATGCGGCTACACGTCCGCTGAAGCAGCACGAGCATTAAGATCTCGTTAACCTTGCTCGATAAGGCGACGCACCGCAGCCGCGCTTTCGCCAATGTTGCCGATGACTTTCGCGAACTCTCAACTCGAGACGAAGGGAGCGGCCCTTATACTTTTCCGCGTCGGTCGAACACTCGTCATCGTCAGCGTGAGCGCTGCAGCGGTCGACTTCGCTGCCGCCGCCGATCTTTCCTTTGTGAAAAGTCCCCCGCCCGCCGGTGTGTCCGCGAGCTGGGCCGGCTTGTACCTCGGTGGCCAGGTCGGCTACGGGATGGACAGTGTACGCTGGCGAAACCTGGGCGCCTCCACGTTCTTTTCGCCGCTCAGTGCAGTGACGCGTGACAGCGGCAGCGGCGTGATTGGCGGCGGACAGCTCGGCTATAATGTTCAGTACAACCGGTTCGTATTTGGCATCGAAGGATCGGCGTCGGCGGCCGACTTCGACCGCAGCTTTGCGAGCCCGTATTTCCCCGCGACCGACGTGTGGTCCTCCAAGCTCACTTGGCTTACCACCGTTACGGGCCGCGTCGGCTACGGCTTCGATACCTGGCTGCCCTACATCAAAGGCGGCTTCGCCGCCGGCAATGTCGAGACAAGCATCCGCAACAACGCGGTTGGCGTCATCTCGCAGGGATCGGCGGTGCATGCCGGCTGGACCGTGGGCGGCGGCCTCGAGGTCAAGCTCACGCGCCAACTCTCGCTCGGGCTGGAATTCATGCACACCGATCTCGGCCGCAGCAACGACATCAGCGGACCGCAGGTTGCTCCGGCGGCGGCCGAAAGCTACGGCATTGGTCTGCGAAGCAATAGCATCACCGCGCGGTTCAACTATCTGTTCGGCCAATGACGCGGGCACCAGCCTCGTCGCGCTGCCAGGCGTGAACCGAGCGTTTGCACCAACCGGCGAATAATTTAGACTCGCTCCCGCCGCGGATACGTTCGGGCGACGTTCCGCCGCGTTACCGAGGATTTCGTCATGAGAGGATCAAATCGCTTGCGCCTTTGGCTGCTGGCGAGTGCGGTGGGGCTCAGCGCCACCGGTCTTGTGGCCGGCATCACGCTCGGCAGCGAGCCGCTAACATTCGCGGCGCCGTCGCTTCCACCGGGGATGACCGAGGCGGATTTCATTCTCTGCAGCACGCCCAAAGCCGGTCTTGACGCGGGCTTCTTGCGTCTCGCCGCGAC
>DASQXF010000221.1:0-5336 GCA_035639895.1 Xanthobacteraceae bacterium | reverse complement strand
GATCCGAGCGGCGTGCTGTGGCGAATTGCCCAGAACAATACGGAAAGTTCCCGCGATCGGCCGTCGGCCAGCGTTGCGCGGCGGTAGCACGCTCGGGGCAAGCGGTAGGCAATTGCCGCGCTCATACATCTCCTCTGCATTGACGCATTCGCGACTCACTAGAGTCGGAATCAAAGCGTCAAACGGCTCATCACGATAAGAGCAAAGCAGCGGAGGGATCGATGCCGAGGCTATTGATGTTCTTTGTACTCGTCATTCTCATCATGCCGCTCGCATCTATCTCGGCGACGGCGCAGACACGCGTGGCCGAGCCTGCGGCCGATGAGTGCAAGGCAAAGCCGGACTCACTCGCGCCCGCCGGCAGCCACTGGTACTACCGCGTCAATCGCGCGGATCAGCGGCACTGCTGGTATCTCGGACCGCAAGGCAGGAAGGTGCGCTCGCAAGCACGGGAGGACACACCGCCGGCGCCGGCGCGCGAGAATCCTCCCGAAATCATGACACGTACGATGCCCGCACAAATGGAGGCCGCACAAAAGGTAGTTGCCGGGGGAGCCCAACAACCAGCGGCGGCAGATTATGTCTGGCCCACCTTCGAGCCCCCGCAAGCTTCTGATTTGGAGGCGCATCAGCCTGCGGCCACGAGCAATAGCGATGCACAAGCGCAGGCGCCGACAGACGCGCGGGAGGAAACGGTATGGCCCGTACTGACCGAAGCCGAGCGTGCCGCACTGCCGGATACGGAATCCACTCCCTGGTCGGCATTTCTCATCGGTGCTCTGGCGCTGCTGTTTGCCGGCGCGCTTTTCAAGCTGGCGCGCCGACATGCTCGATCGTATCGCCGCGACCGCTGGCAGATGGCCCGACCGCGCCTCGGGCAGCGCAGCAGGTCTTACGCGAACCGTGTGTCGGCGCGTCCAAATCAAGGCGCTCGTAGATCCGCGGTGGGAACGCAACGGGACAACGCGCTGTTGCGGCCGACGTTAATCGATCAGGCTGAGGCGAGAAGCCTGCACAAGCTCATGCGCGAGCTGGAGCGGAACGCGGCATAACTGGCCGCCCCGCGCGCCGACGGCGGAAATCCTTGGATCGCCGTCTCGACGTCAGTGGCAGCCCATTACTGGCTCCCTGCCCAGGATTGAGCCCGTCAAAGGCGCGTCCGTTCGTTGAGAAAAGACCATCCGCTCCGACGGCACGGGTCACCCCGACGAAAAGCTAGTGTGTTGTTTGTGACTGGCTAGATTTTGGCTGACATGCGCCAGTCGAAGACCGCAAGACCGAGCAAATCAAGGCAATACGGTTGAACTCATTTCCTGGGCGGACGCGCAGGTCGATTAATGCGCACGCTGCCCAAGTTCAGTGGGCTCGACGGGACCTGGAATGTGCTTGCTTGGAGGCCCGCTGTTTTGCCGCTTGCGCCGCAGGGACACCGGCAGCGGACAGCAGAACCCGCGCCGCCTCCCGTGCCGCACGCGCGACCTTCGGCTCGCCGCGCACCAACGCCCCGGCAATTGCTCCGTCGACGAGCAGGAGCAGTTGCAGCGAGAGCGTATCCGGATCAGGCACATCGAGACGGCCCAGTAACTCCCGGAACCACATGCGTCGTTGCTCCTTGAAGGCGAGCGCGATCTTGTTGGCAGCGTGTTTGGGCTCCTTCAGTTCGGCGACGGCGTTGACGAACGCACAGCCGCGGAATCCCGTCATTCCAAATTGCCGCTCGAGACGATCGAACTCGGCGAGAATCTGCTGCGCCGGCGGCTCATCGGAATAGCCCCTCGGCTGCAGGCGGCGCGCCAGATACGCCGTGATCAACTCGTCCTTGGAAGGGTAGTAGTTGTACAGCGTGCGCTTGCTGATGCCGACCTCGTCGGCGATCGTGTCGACGCCTATCGCCCGAATGCCTCGCCCGTAAAACAGCCGGTCGACGATATCGAGGATCCGCTGCTCTATAGCGCGCTTTTCTGCGGAGCGTTCCATGGTACACAGACCTGTGTAAATTAGCCCTTGACAAGCGGCTGCTCGCTCCTAGACTAGCTACACAGACCTGTGTAATCAAGCTCCGGCAGGACCCATGCCCTTGCCCGGCCGGCGGAACGCCCGCGAACGCAGTGAGACCGCAATGGCCGATATGAGAAGCCTCCGTCCGGCCGCACCCATCCTCATCGGCGCCGCCGTCATGCTGAGCCTCTCGATGGGAATACGCCAGAGTCTCGGCCTCGTGATGCCCTCGCTTACCCGCGACATCGCGATCTCGGTCTCGGAATTCACGCTTGCGCTATCGGTGCAGAATCTGTTCTGGGGGGCGTTGCAGCCTTTCGCCGGCGCGCTCGTGGTGCGCCTCGGTTTCCGCTCCATCATGCTGACGGGAGCCGCGCTCTACTGCGCCGGGCTGCTGCTCCTGGCCGGCGCAGATGGAATGCTCGGGGTGATGCTCGGCGCC
The DNA here is from genome assembly GCA_035639895.1 of Xanthobacteraceae bacterium. Classification (GTDB taxonomy): domain Bacteria; phylum Pseudomonadota; class Alphaproteobacteria; order Rhizobiales; family Xanthobacteraceae; genus VAZQ01. Next base: position 2,896 of record DASQXF010000221.1, on the reverse strand, counting down.
GGCGCACTGATCGGCATCGCGCTCGCCTGTACGGCCTCGGCCATCGCCATGGCGGTCGCATCCCGCGCGGTACCTGAGAAGACGCGCAGCCTGGTGCTCGGCGTCATCACCGGCGCGGGGTCGCTTGGCGCGCTGGTCGCGGCGCCGATCGGGCAAACGCTCTCGGTGACGTTCGGCTGGCGCGCCGAGGTGCTGGGATTCTTTGCGCTGGCGCTTGCGATGCTGCCCGCCGCCTGGTTCGCTGGAAATGTCGACAAGGTCGCTTTGCCGCCTTCCGTCGCGCATCGCGCCGAAGCCTCCGCGAAAGCCGCGCTGCAGGCCGCCATGACATCCGTACCGTTCCTGGTCATGGCGAGCGCGTATTTTGTTTGTGGGCTGCAGCTGCTGTTCATCACCACGCACCTGCCCGCCTACCTTGCCATCTGCGGCATGGATCCGATGCTCAGCGCCGAAGCGCTTGGTGTCATCGGCTGCTTCAATGTGCTTGGCAGCATATTCTTCGGATGGGCTGGCGGCCGTTGGTCCAAGCAGGCACTGCTTGGGATCATCTACACGACGCGATCGCTGGGTTTGTGCGTCTACTTCATTCTGCCACCCACGCCGCTCAGCACACTCCTGTTCGCCGCCGTCATGGGCTTTCTGTGGCTTGGCGTCGGGCCGCTGATCGCCGGCTCAGTGGTGGAGATGTTCGGACTGCGCTGGCAGGCCATGATCCAGGGCATTGCCTTCATGAGCCACCAGTTGGGCAGCTTCTTCGGCGCGCTCGGCGGGGGAGTTCTATTTGACATGCTCGGCTCCTACGACCTGGCCTGGAAGCTCATCGTCGGGATGGGATTGACGGCCGGCCTGGTGCAACTCTCGTTCGCGCTGGCGCGACCGTTGCCGCGGCCATTGGCAACAAGCTGACCGGTTACCAGCTCGTTATTGTTGTTCGAACTGCCGGTGGCCGAATGAGCCCTTTGGGCAAACTTGGCCTTATGAGACTAAGCTGGGTCCGCTTCAGGCGCTCGAGCGGCCCTGCTTCATTGCCCGATATATGATAGTTAATCGGCTATGATTCCGTTGGCCGTTCCCATTGCCTTCGCCGTCCTGGCACTTGTTGCGTGGCGATACGATGCCCGCGTGCGGCGGGCGCATGAGGCTACGTTGAGCCCAGCGGACAAACGGCAATTCCGGGCCCTGCGCAGAGTCAATCCTTCGAGGTGGCGAGCCGTCATGGCGCTCAAGCACGCCGAGGCAACCGTCGCGGCCTCGCAGGAAGCGGGCTCGCGCAAGCCGGAAAAAACTAGTCCGAGGTGGGAACCGCAGCGGCGCGCAAAACGAGATACGAAAAACAGGGCCCGGAAACATAAGCCCGTCGCGAAATGAGCGTGAATATCCGCAGGCGGGTCGCGCCGAGCGTCTGAGATCTCGCGAATATGCGGATGCTGGGGTGTCCCTGTGACCTTCGCGCCACAGCGCCGGGGAAACTGTTGCGCATCGGAGCTTTCTTGTTGTGCGATCGTCTCTGCTAGGGCATTTGTAAAAGTGCAGTGGTGGACACCGCTTCCGACGAACATCAGGGGGCACCGCACCGGCGCTGCCGGAAAGATGCGGTTCAAACACAGGGGATTAACGATGCTTAAACTTCTAACCGCAATGGGGGCATCCTTGGCTATGCTGAGCGCTGCCGCCGCCGCCGATCTGCCGCGCAAGGAGCCGCCGCCTCCGGCGCCTCCGGTTGGCAAGGCTCCGATCGGCAAATATCCCGTCGGCAAGGCTCCGATCGGCAAATACCCGCAGCCCGTCGTGACGAAGGGCTAACGGTCTACGTCCTACAGGAATAGCGCGAGACAGATTTACCCGGTCTGGGCTTGCATCCCATTTCCATCAACTTTCGCCCCGCTTCGGCGGGGCGATCGTTTCTCAAGGCGACGCGGCGTGCCCAGCGGACCACCGCCTACGCATGCGGCGAGCGCTTTTCGATAAACGCGCGCACGCCTGCTTGAGCATCGGCGCTCGCGGCGACGATACAGAAATTCTCGACCGCCTCGGCGATGCCGCGCCTGCCGTCGTTGGCGCGCAGGAATTGAGCGCGGCCCAGCCGCATCGTGCTTGGCGACTTCATCGCAAACACGCGCGCCATGGCGCGGGCCTCCTCGCGCACCTTCTCGTCCGGCACGATCCGGCTCACGAGGCCGAGCGCGTAGGCTTCTTGCGCGCCGAAGCTGCGTCCGCTGAACAAGAGCTCGAAAGCGCGGTGGCGGCCGACGATCTGCGGCAGATGCACGAAATGAATGGCCGGAACGAGCGCGAGATCGATCTCGGGATAGCCGAATGTCGCGCTTTCCCCAGCAAGGATCACGTCGCAAGAAATGGCGAGCGTCATGCCGCCGCCGCGCGCGGCACCGCCGACGGCGGCAATTGACGGCTTGCCGAGATTTGACTGTGCGTCGAGCAATTCCACGTAGAGTTTATTGAGTAAGCCCCGCACCTCGTTGGCCGGCCGGCCGAGCAACAGACGCAAATCCAGTCCCGCGCTGAATCGGCGCGCAAGCGCGCTCGTGAGCACGACGGCGCGGACGGTCTCATCGCCCGCGGCCCGCCGCAACGCGGCGATGAGTTGCTCGAGCAGCGCAAGGCTCAATGCATTCACCGGCGGCCGCGCGAGGCTGATCTCGGCAATCCGGTCGGACACGTCGTAGCGCACCTCCTCCGGCGTCGTCATTCCGACCTCCTGCGGCTCAATGAGTGGGCAGTAAGGCGCCCGGATGGGGCAGCGGTCTACACGCGCCGCATGCGGACCACACCTTCCGGCGCGCCATCCGGCCGCTTTTCACCCTTCCTGCGGTCGTCCCCGCGCAACGCGGGGACCCATGAACACCGGCCTGTGTTCAGGGGTCCCGGCTCTCGCGCT
>DASQXF010000220.1:0-7544 GCA_035639895.1 Xanthobacteraceae bacterium | reverse complement strand
TGTTTCCAGAACGGCGCCCGAGTCTTGAGATAGTCCATCAGAAACTCGGCGGCGGCGAAAGCATCCTGGCGGTGGGCGGCGGCGGTGACGACGAGGACGATGTCTTCTCCCGGCAGGATGCGGCCATACCGATGGATGACGGTGACACCGAGCAGCGGCCAGCGGTGCTCGGCCGTCTCGACATGACGGGCGATCTCGGCTTCGGCCATGTCCGGATAATGCTCGAGCGTCATGGCAACGAGCGGAGCACCCGCTTCGTCCTGCCGGCAGATACCCGTGAAGGTGACGATGGCGCCGATATCACCGCGGCCGCGGCGCAGCTGCGCCGCCTCGCTCGCGGCATCGAACGGCTCGCGCTGCAGTCGGACGGTGGCCATCCGCGTCTCCGGCTCGTCCCGGCCTAACCCCCCGTCATCGGCGGAAAGAAAGCGATCTCGCGCGCGCCGATAATCCCCGCGTCCGGCCTGACGTGGGCGCGATCGATCGCCGCGCGAATGACCTTCGGATTTTCGAATGCGTAGGCGTATTCCTCGCCGCGCTCGCTGAGCCACGCCATGAGATCGGCGACCGTCGCAATTCCCGCCGGGAGGTCGATCTCCTCCTCAGGCTTACCGATGCGCTCGCGTACCCAGGCGAAATAACGAACCTTCACCGCTCAATCCTCGGTCAGGTGCTGAACACCGGCGCGGAAATAGTCCCAGCCGGTGTACAGCGTCAGCAATGCCGAGAGCCACAGCAGCGCAAGCCCGATCGGCGTCACCACCGGCAGGACCGCGTCGCCCGCCTCGCCGGCGATGAGGAACCCGACGGCAACGAGCTGGAGCGTCGTCTTCCATTTGGCGAGCTGCGTGACCGGCACGCTGACGCGCAACTCGGCGAGATATTCGCGCAGGCCGGATACTAGAATCTCGCGGCAAAGAATGACGATCGCCGCCCATAGCGACCAGCCGCGGATGGTGCCGTCGGCAGCCAACATCAGAAGGCACGAGGCCACCAAGAGCTTGTCCGCAATCGGATCGAGCATGCGGCCGAAGGCCGATTGCTCGCCCCATTTTCGCGCGAAATAGCCGTCGAGGACGTCGGTCACTCCGGCGCTGATGAAGATGACTACCGCGACCCAGCGCAGCCACAGGCCACCCTGGAGAATGTCCTGCCAGTAGAGACAGGCGACGACCGCCGGCACCGCGGCGATGCGGGCATAGGTCAAGAGGTTCGGCACCGCGAGCTGGCGCGGCGAAACCTGACGCGAGGTGACCGTATTCATGGACTGAAGGAATACCTTTCCCGCGCTGGCGTCAAACCGGTATGTCAGCACCGCCCCGCGACGCCGTTTTTCACGGCCGCGTCCGGCATAGCGCATAAGCGTGACAATCAGTTGCCGTTACCGAGATAGATAGGGCGAAAATTCGGGGTCTGCATCCCTGGTTCTGCCGATAACGGCATCGGCAGCGCTATTCCGCGCGCTCGTGGAAGAAATCATAGATTTTCCGGGCGGTCTCCGCGCTGATGCCCGGCACCTTGGCGAGGTCGGCCGGCGCGGCGCGCTCGATTGCCTTGAGCGTCCCAAAATGGTGCAGCAGCGCGCGCTTACGGGTCGGGCCGATGCCGGGGATTTCCTGCAGCCCCGCTTCACGAATATCGCGCCGGCGGCGGATGCGATGCGAGCCGACCGCGAAGCGATGTGCCTCATCGCGCAGCCGCTCGATGAAATAGAGCACGGGATCGCGCGGCTTGAGCTTGAACGGGTCGCGCCCGGGCAGGAAGAAGGTCTCCATGCCGGCGTCGCGATCCGCGCCCTTGGCGACGGCCAGGAGCGGCACATCGATGATCCCGAGGCCCGTGAGCGTCTCCTGCGCCGCGCTCAACTGGCCGCGGCCGCCGTCGATAATGACGAGATCGGGCCAGGGTGATTCGGCGTCGCCATCCGGCCCGCCGGCGATGTCGATCGGCTCGCCAGCCTGCGCTCCCGGATGGGACGCGCCGGGCATGGGCCGCGGCGCCTCGTTCATCAGCCGCTTGAAGCGGCGGTTCAGCACCTCCCGCATCATCCCGAAATCGTCCCCAGGCACGAGATCGGCGGCGCGGATGTTGAACTTGCGGTACTGGTTCTTCTGGAATCCTTCCGGGCCGGCGACGACCATGGCACCGACCGCGTTGCTGCCCTGGATATGGCTGTTGTCGTACACCTCGATGCGGCGTGGCGGCCGCGGCAGAGCGAAGACCTCGGCAACCAGCTCCAACAGCTTGCGCTGCGACGAGCTCTCCGCCAGCTTGCGCGCCAGCGCCTCGCGTGCGTTGGCGAGCGCGTGATCGACAAGCTCCTTTCGCTCGCCGCGCTGCGGCACGCTCACCTCGACCTTATGGCCGCTCTTGGTGCTCAACGCCTCGGCGAGCAGCGCACGTTCCTCGATCTCGTGCGAGACGAGGATGCAGCGCGGACACGGCTTGTCGTCGTAAAATTGAGCGAGGAATGCACTTAGCACCGCGCCGGCCGAGAGCGAGCGATCGGCCTTGGGGAAATACGCGCGATTGCCCCAATTCTGCCCGGTGCGGAAAAAGAACACCTCGACGCAGCTGAAGCCGCCCGCCTGATGAACCGCGAATACGTCGGCCTCTTCGACGCCACGCGGATTGATTCCCTGATGGGATTGCACCGCCGAGAGCGCAGCGAGGCGGTCGCGGTAGATGGCGGCCCGCTCGAATTCGAGCGCGGCGGAGGCTTTCTCCATCTCGGCGGCCAGTTCGTCCTTCACAGCCTGGCTCTTGCCCGACAGGAACGCGTTGGCTTCGCGCACCAGCTTGCCGTATTCCGCAAAATCGATCTCGCGCGTGCACGGGCCGGAGCAGCGCTTGATCTGATAAAGCAGGCACGGTCGCGTGCGGCTCTCGAAGAACGCGTCCGAGCATGAGCGCAGCAGAAACGCCCGCTGGAGCGCCGTGATGGTACGGTTGACTGCCCAGACCGAGGCGAACGGGCCGAAATAATTGCCGTCGCGGCTGCGCGCGCCGCGATGCTTGAGGATTTGCGGCGCCCAGTGGTCGGCGGTGATCAGGATATACGGAAACGACTTGTCGTCCCGCAGCAGCACGTTGAAGCGCGGGCGCAGGCGCTTGATCAGATTGGCTTCCAGCAGCAGCGCCTCGGTCTCGGTCGCCGTCGAGACGAATTCGAGCGCGGCGGTCGCCGCAATCATGCGTTCGATGCGAGGGTCGTAGCCGGTCGGACGAGCATAGGCGATGATGCGTTTGCGGATGTTCTTCGCCTTGCCGACATAGAGCACGTCCCCCTTGGCATCGATCATTCGGTAGACGCCCGGCGAGGACGGCGCGAGCTTGGCGTGATTGAGTATCACCGCGCGGCCCGCGGCCAGCGGTCCGGCACCGGCGGCAAGGTCCATGTCCGACTCAAGCTCCGGCAGCGCCGGCTCCTCGTCCTCCTCGCGCAGTTCAGTGGCGGGATCGATGTCGTTTTTCGTGCCGTTCATGCTGCGAAAGTAAGATGTCGGCGCCGCCGGAACCACCCGCGCGAACGCGGTAGCCGTGCGATCGCACGGGCTCGCCTACGGGCGGTACCGGGGAAACCGCAAGTATTTTCTTAAGCAGTGTTTAACTATGACCAATGGCTGTAAAGGACTTATTCACCATCAACATAGGTTCTTCGTCACATTTTTTGAATCAATTCTAGCGAAAACTTGAGTGTGTCGCGTCTACACTAGACGAACAGAAGATTAGGAATACTGTTCGGCCCAACTGCTGCGAACGGAGGGCAGATCATGAATCGCGTTGTTGTTGCGTGCGTGGGCTTATTAGCGCTGGCGGGAGGATCGGCCGCCGCCGCCGATCTGCCGCGCTATTACCAGCCGGGACCGGCCTATAATCCGATTTACACCTGGACCGGCTTCTATCTCGGTATCAATGGCGGCGGCGGCTGGGGTCGTTCCCAATGGGACGGCGTGGATACCTTCGACGTATCGGGCGGCCTCATCGGCGGCACCGTCGGTTATAACTGGCAGTTCGGAGGCGCCGTCATCGGTGCCGAGGGCGATATCGACTGGTCGGGGATCAAAGGCACGACCAGCGTGCTGTGCGCGCCGGGCTGCGAGACGCGCAACAGGTGGCTTGCAACCGCGCGCGCGCGGCTCGGCTACGGGTTCGATCGCTTCCTGCCGTACCTCACCGGCGGGCTTGCTGTGGGCGATATCAACGTGACCCGGCCAGGTTTGCCGGGCGGCAACATCAGCAACGCCGGCTGGACCGTCGGGGCGGGCCTCGAAGTGGGCCTCGTCAGCAATGTCAGCCTCAAGGCTGAATATCTCTATGTCGATCTCGGCAATTTCAACTGCGGGCTCAACTGCGCACTGGCACCCACCGGCAACGTGTCGTTCACCACCAACATCTTTCGCGGCGGCGCCAACCTTCGGTTCTGACGCCGCACCTCTGTACGATGTGTGAAGAAGCCCCGGACCTCTGGTTCGGGGCTTTCGTTTTGATATCGCAATCAGCGAGGCAGGCAGAACCGAACGACGGCGAGGGTTCGGCCGTGCGCGGCGGCGACCTAGGCGTCATTGCCGCTAGCCCTGCGGCGTGGTTGCGGCGAATGCCGGCACCCGCGCGGCAAAACTGTCGAGCCAGGCGACAAGGCGCGGATGGTCGCGTCGCCACGTGCCCTGAAAGCGGAAATCGCGGTAACCGAGCGCGCAAGCGAGCGCGATCTGGCCGACGTCGGGCGGCGCTGTGAGCGCCGGAGGCGCGGCTTCGAGGGTGGCGAGCGTGCGCGCGACCTTGCCGGCTTGGTGTTCAACCCATTTCGGCTCGTGCCGTTCGGCTGGCCGGAAGCGGCCTTCATAGACCAAGAGGACCGAGGCATCCATCAGCCCATCGGCGAGCGCCTGCAGGCGCAGCGCGGCGAATCGTGCGCGGGCATCGGTGGGGACGATGCGGCCGCCGCCGGCGCGATGGTCGAGGTAGTCCAGGATCACACGCGAGTCGAACAGCACGGTGCCGTCCTCGAGCACGAGCGCGGGAATCTTGCCGAGCGGATTCTGCTCCCGGACCGAGTCGCTCGGGCTCATCGTGTCCGCGGCCTCAAGCATGATCTCCCGATCAAGCCCGAGCACGCTCGCGGCGATCCGCACTTTGCGAACGAAAGGCGAGGCGGGAGAGCTGCGCAGCGTCAACACGGGAACAGCACAGGTGCGATCGGTGGCCGGCGTGAACCCGCGGCGGCTTGCGCCGCGAGCAGTTGAGCGGTGACCGGCTGCGCTGGTCAGCCGGTGATAACGAGGTTTACGGCCTTCGGGCCCTTGCCCTTCTTGTCGGGCTCGACGTCGAAGGAGATGCGCTGCCCCTCGGTCAACGATTTGAGTCCAGCCCGCTCGACAGCGGTGACGTGGACGAACACGTCACGGCCACCGTCGTCCGGTTTGATGAAACCGTAGCCGCGCTCGGCATTGAAGAACTTGACCGTACCTGCCATGGCCATCGGGAAACTCCTCTCCCCATGTTGCTCCGCCGCCGACCCCACGGCACGGCGGCTCGGCCGGACATTCACAAACGGGGAAAGCAGCGGCCTTACGGCCTCCGTCACTCCGCCGGCCCCCACAGGAGGCGGAACGTCAAAGCCAGCCCGATCAAAATAGGCCAATCCAGGGCTGTGGAAAAGTGCGAAACTACCTTTCGCCGGCAAGCCAATCGAGGCGGTGGGCGCCACTGCTTTTCCCCGAGAGGACGACCGCAAGCTCCGGCAGCAGCATCGCAAGCTCCTCGGCAAGCGTCCAGGTCGGGTTGATGACGATGACGCCGCAGGCGGCGAGCCGGCTCGGCTCGCGCGGCGTGGCCACGCTGAGTTCGGCGCGCAAAATCTTGGGAATGCCGCTGTTGCGCAGCCGTCGCGCCAACGCATCGGGCACCGTGCGCTCCTTGATCGGGTACCAGCCGAGAAAGATGCCGCTCGCCCATTTACGATGCGCCGCCAACAGCCCCTGTCCGAGTCGCGCGAAATCGCCGGGATCTTCATAGGCCGGATCGACCAGGACCAGACCGCGCCGTTCCTTTGGCGGCACATAAGCCTTGAGCGCCGTCCAGCCATCTATCGCCAGCGCGTTGGCGCGTAGGTCGCCGGCGAGATTGCGGGCGAGCGCCGCCGCAGCATTGGGTTCGACCTCGCAGGCGATGAGCCGATCCTGCGCGCGCAGGAACGCGCCCGCGAGCGCCGGTGAGCCGGGATAGATCGTCAACCGACCGGCAGCATTGCAAGCGGCGACCGCATCGAGATACGGGGCAAGGAGCGTCCGCGTGTGGGCGGCAATCGGCGCACCGACGAGCCGGCCGATTCCGTCGCGCCATTCGCCGCTGCGCTGCGCCTCCGCTCCGGCGAGATCGTAGCGTCCGGCACCGGCATGGGTGTCGATGACGCGGAACGGCGCCGGCTTCTGGCGCAGGTGCGCGAGGATGCGCACCAACACGGCGTGCTTGACCACATCGGCGAAGTTGCCGGCATGAAAGGCGTGACGATAATTCATGCGCGCGAAGTCATGCGCGCAAATTCAGATCTGTAAAGGTGCGACGTGCAATTCTACGAAGATGGAAAGGGCACGACTCGGTCTGCACCCCTGTCCCCACTGAAAGCGGGGCCAGGGTGCCTACCGACTGCGCGTGGCGGTTCTCAATCAATTGCAATGGCGCGCTAGCGCGCTTGCGCGGCGCTCGCCCCGCGGACCGGCGGCATGACGATCTGCTCGCGGCGGCAGGCGCGTGCATCGATCTCGGGGCAGGCGCTGAAGCGAAGGTCCTTGCCGAGGCAAATGCGCACCTCGCCCAAGCGCCGGCTGTCACAGGTCACAGCGATGCCGTCGCGCGGCAGCCCGGGATTAGCCTTGACGAAAGCTTCCTCGACCTCATCAGGCGTGACCGTGAGCGGCGCGTTCAGTGCGATGTAGGCTTCCGGTATCTTCACCACCGCGCGCGCCTTGCGCACGGTTTCGAAATAGGCGTTGGGCGAAAGCCCCGAGCAGGTGCCGTGGCGGTCCCACTCGTGGAATATGAGCCGCGGCGCCGGCATGAGATCGAGCATGGAGGAGACGATGTTGCGATTGAGCCTCGGCGCCGGCTGCTGGCAGAACTCCGGGAATCCATTTTCGTATTGCGGCCAAAGCCCGTGCACCACAAACGAATAGGGCCGCGCGCCGCATTGCTGCGGCGGCGGCGTGCCGCGCTCGCCGGAGGCCTCGCAGAATGACGGGGACCAAGAGAGCGCGAGCACGTAGAAATCGAACTGACCGGGCTCGTTCTGGCGCCGATCCTGCGCTGGCGCGATCGCAGCGATACCAACCGTCAGCCACACCGCCAGCGCGGCGAACCCAACGCGACCGAAATGACGAACCATGGGAGACTCCCATTACCCCGGAGGACAGACAGCCAAACCGTAGCATGGCCGATTGAACATTTCAAGAACAAAACGGAAATAAAAGAGGTTCGTCCGGTGCCGCAAGGGCCGACGGGGCCCCGCGTCAACCCCCTGTGCTACGATCCGGCAGCGCTAACGG
>DASQXF010000219.1:0-10213 GCA_035639895.1 Xanthobacteraceae bacterium | reverse complement strand
TTCGTTGTCCGGGACCGATTTCGGACGAGCTTGAGGCCGTCATCGTCAACACGGCGGGCGGCGTCGCAGGCGGTGATCGCCTTATGCTCGACGTGATTGTCGAGCCGGACGCTCGGCTCGTCATCACGACGGCCGCGGCGGAAAAGGTCTATCGCGCCCTCGACGCTGCGGCGACCCTCGACGTGAAGCTTTCCGTTGGCGCCCGCGCCTCGCTTGCCTGGATGCCGCAGGAGATGATTCTGTTCGATCGCGCCCGGCTCAAGCGCGCGATCGATATCGATCTCGCGACGGATGCACGGCTGTTGCTGGCGGAGGCGATCGTGTTCGGACGCTCGGGCATGGGCGAAGCAGTGCGCGACGGTTTCCTGTTCGACCGTTGGCGGTTGTGCCGGGGCGGGCGGCTCATCCACGCCGAAGCCATGCGGTTCGACGGCGCCATGGCGAGAAAGCTCGCGCAGCCAGCGGTAGCCAAGGATGGCGTCGCGCTCGCAACCGTGCTGATCGTCCCCGGCGATGAGGCGACCGCCGCTACCGTCCGCGCAGTTAGCGATCAGTTGCGCGGCGAGGCCGGCGTCTCCGCCTGGAACGGATTTGCCGTGGTGCGGCTCTGCGCGGCTAGCGGCGAAGTGCTCCGGCATGATCTTGTTGCCGTGCTTTCCGCCTTGCGCGGCGTAGCGCTGCCGCGGCTTTGGCTCAACTGAGAGCGAACGCAGTCTTGAAGGCATGTCATGAACCTTACTCCGCGCGAAAAGGACAAGTTGCTCATCGCCATAGCTGCGATGGTGGCACGCCGGCGGCGCGAGCGCGGCATCAAGCTCAATCATCCGGAGGCGGTAGCGCTCATCACCGATTTCATCGTCGAAGGTGCGCGCGACGGCAAAACCGTCGCCGAACTGATGGAGGCAGGCGCACACGTGCTCACGCGCGGCGAGGTGATGGAGGGCATTCCCGAAATGATCCACGACATCCAGGTCGAGGCGACATTTCCGGATGGAACCAAGCTAGTAACGGTGCACGAGCCGATACGATGAAACATGCGTGACGCAAGTCATGCGCTCAACGTCATTCCGGGACGGCGCGAAGCGCCGGGCCTGGAATCCATACTCACCGGCGGCGGTTATGGATTCCGGCCCTCGCTTCGCTCGGCCGGAATGACGGTGAAGAGAGGAGTTGGCGGCATGATCCCCGGTGAAATGTTCATCAAGGACGGCGAGATCGAGCTCAATGTCGGGCGCAGGACGGTGACGTTGTCGGTCACGAATAGCGGCGACCGCCCGATCCAAGTCGGCTCGCATTATCATTTTTTCGAGACCAACCCGGCGCTCAAATTCGATCGCAAGAAGGCGCACGGCATGCGGCTCAACATCGCCGCCGGGACCGCGGTGCGCTTCGAACCGGGACAGACGCGCGAGGTCACGCTGGTTGCGCTTGCCGGTAAGCGCACGATTTACGGCTTTCGTCAGGACGTGATGGGAAAGCTCTGATCCGAGCATGTCCGAGGCGGCGAACAAGTTGGTCGAAGTCGGCGTGGTCCTGCAAGGCGGCGGCGCACTCGGCGCCTACGAATGCGGCGCATTGAATGCGCTGCTCGAACTGATCGAGGAGTTTTCGGCGCAGGGCCACCAGATCCTGCTCAAGGTCGTCAGCGGCGTCTCGATCGGATCGATCAACGCCGCCTGCGTGGTCGGTGCCAAGAGCAGCGCCGACGCCCGCGCCCGGCTCAACGCGATGTGGGACGATTTGCTGCTGGAGGCGCCCCCGTTCTGGATGCAGGCCGCGCAGCGCGACCTCGCCTATTTTGGGCTGCCGGGGTTCTATACACCTCGGCCGGATTTTTGGACTGCTCCCACTTGGACCTATGTCTATGACACGCGCCCGCTGCTGGTGACGCTCGGGCGCCATGTCGATTTCGCCGCCCTCAATGCAAGCGCGACCGCGTTCGCGGTGACCGCGGTCGAGGTCGTGACCGGCACGCTGCGAGCATTCGTCAATCAGCCGCTCGGCAGGATCGCCGCGACCAAGATCGAACCGCGCCACGTGCTGGCGAGCGGCAGCCTGCCGCCGGGATTCCCATGGACGGAGATCGAGGGCATGCCGCATTGGGACGGTGGGCTCGTCGATAACACTCCGCTCGGTTTGGCCATTGATGCCTTCAGCACCGATCCCGACGTCGACCGCATGCTCGTCGTGATGAATCTCTATCCCTTGCGCGCGCGGCTGCCGCGCAACCTCGCCGCGGTCGAGGATCGCATGCATGAGCTGAGCTTCGGCAACCGGCTGCGGCAGGATCACGACACCGCGCGGCGCATCAATGCGCTGGTGGAAACGATCGACGACCTTGCTGCCTTGGTTCCACCCGATGCGCTCGACGAGCGCCTGCAGGCCCGTTTGGACGAGGCGCGCCGCTTCAAGATCATCGACGCGATCGTCAACATCGACATGCAAGATCCCGCCGCCACGCTCATTCCTGCCGCGCAGCATCCGGCCGACGACAAGGATGGAATGCGCGATTTCTCCCCGGAGACCGTCCGGCGTCGGCGTCGCGACGGCTTCAAATTCGCGCACGACGTCTTGCGGCCAGCATTCGAGAATCGCTGGCGCGATGCGTCGCCGCAGCCAAGGCAAGGGAGCTGACAACGCATGTCCGCCAAGATGCAGCGCGCCGTCTACGCCGAAATGTTCGGACCCACGACCGGAGACCGCGTGCGGCTTGCCGATACCGACATCATCATCGAGGTGGAGAAGGATCTTTGCACCTACGGCGAGGAGGTGAAGTTCGGCGGCGGCAAGGTGATCCGCGACGGCATGGGGCAGAGCCAAATCTCGAACAAACAGGGCGCGGTCGACACCGTGATCACCAACGCGCTGATCCTCGACCATTGGGGGATCGTGAAGGCCGATGTCGGCTTGAAAGGCGGCCGCGTCTCCGGCATTGGGAAGGCGGGCAATCCCGATATTCAGCCCAACGTGACCATCGTCATCGGCCCCGGCACCGAGGTGATCGCGGCCGAAGGCAAGATCCTCACCGCCGGCGGCTTCGACACCCACATTCACTTTATCTGCCCGCAACAGGTGGAAGAGGCGCTGATGTCCGGCATCACTTCCATGCTCGGCGGCGGCACCGGGCCGGCGCACGGCACCTTCGCCACCACGTGCACGCCGGGGCCGTGGCATATCGGTCGCATGATCCAAGCGGCCGACGCATTGCCGGTCAATCTCGGCTTCGCCGGCAAAGGCAACGCGTCGCGCCCGGCGGCGCTCGAGGAGATGGTGGTGGGCGGCGCCTGCGCGCTCAAGCTGCATGAGGACTGGGGCACCACGCCGGCGGCGATCGACTGCTGCCTCGCGGTCGCCGATGATCACGACGTGCAGGTGATGATCCACACCGACACACTCAACGAATCCGGCTTCGTCGAGGACACCATCGAGGCGTTCAAGGGCCGCACCATCCACGCCTTTCACACCGAGGGCGCCGGCGGCGGGCATGCCCCCGACATCATCAAGGTGGCGGGGCTCAAGAATGTGCTGCCGTCGTCCACCAATCCGACGCGGCCATTCACCAGGAATACGATTGACGAGCACCTCGACATGCTGATGGTCTGTCACCATCTCGATCCGCTGATCGCCGAGGACGTGGCCTTCGCGGAAAGCCGGATCAGGAAGGAGACGATCGCGGCCGAGGACATCCTGCACGACATCGGTGCCCTATCGATGATGTCCTCGGACAGCCAGGCGATGGGACGGATCGGCGAGGTCATCATCCGCACCTGGCAGACCGCCCATAAGATGAAGAAGCAGCGCGGCAGACTCAAAGAGGAGAAAGGTGACAACGACAACGCTCGCGCCAAGCGCTACGTCGCGAAATACACCATCAATCCGGCGATCGCGCACGGCGTGTCAAAGCACATCGGCTCGGTGGAGAAGGGCAAGCTTGCCGATCTCGTGCTGTGGTCGCCCGCCTTTTTCGGGGTGAAGCCCGATTGCGTCATCAAGGGCGGCTCGATCATCGCCGCGACCATGGGCGATCCCAACGCGTCGATCCCGACGCCGCAGCCGGTGCACTACAGGGAGATGTTCGGCGCCTTCGGCAAGGCGCTTACCGCATCCTCGCTGGTATTCGTGTCGAAGGCCGCACTCAAGCGTGGCTTGCGCGCCAAGCTCGGCGTCGAGAAGGAATTCGTCGCTGTCGAAAATACTCGCGGCATCTCCAAGAAGAGCATGGCGCACAACGGCGCGACGCCGAAGATCGAAGTCGATCCGGAGACCTACGAGGTGACCGCCGACGGCGAACTATTGACCTGCGCGCCGGCCGAGGTGCTCCCGATGACGCAGCGATATTTTTTGTTCTGAAGATAAATCCGATGAGGCGGGCATCCGAGATCAGAGCGGCCGGCACCTGGAACACGGCGGGTGCCATCGATCGCGTCGTGCTCGATGCCACCGAGCGCCATCGCCGCCGGATCGCACTGACGGGGGAGCGCGGGACGGCGTTTCTGCTCGATCTGCCGCACACGACTGCGCTCAAGGACGGCGACGGCCTCGTGCTCGAGGACGGAGCCATCGTGCGCGTGGCCGGCAAGGCGGAGCCGCTCATCGAGATTGCGGCGGTAAGTCCGCGCGAGCTCGCGCGGCTCGCCTGGCACATCGGCAATCGCCACACCGAGATGCAGGTGGTGGGCGACAGGTTGCGCATCCGGCGCGACCATGTGCTGGAAGACATGCTGCGCGGCCTCGGTGCCCGGCTCACTTCTATCGAGGCGCCGTTCGATCCGGAGCGTGGCGCGTATGAGCACGGACACGCCGGCGAGCATGACCATTAAGCGGACGGCAGACGGCAACTTCAATGCGGCTGCCCTCTACCGGCTGATGGCATGGCTGTCGCCCGCCTATCCCATCGGCGCATTCTCCTATTCCAGCGGCATCGAGTGGGCGGTGGAGGCCGGCGACATCACCGATGCGGCAGCGCTCCAGCATTGGCTCGCCGTGATGCTCGCTGACGGGAGCGGGTTTTGCGACGCGGTTTTCTTCGTTCATGCGCACCGCGCGGTAGGGCAGTCGGACGACGGGGCGCTGCGCGCGGTCGCCGAGCTTGCCGCCGCTTTTGCGCCGTCGAAGGAGCGGCACTTGGAAACGACGGCGCAAGGCCGCGCCTTTCTGGAGACGACACGCGCGGCGTGGCCGACTCCGGCGCTCGATCGGCTACTGGCGATCTGGGATGGAGCCATCGCGCTGCCGCTTGCGGTCGGCGTTGCCTGCGCCGGGCACGGCATTGCCCTCGCACCCGCGCTGCAGGCTTATCTCCACGCGCTGGCGGCGAATCTCGTTTCCGCCGGCGTGCGGCTCATTCCCCTCGGACAGACCGATGGCCAGCGCGTTCTCGCCGCGCTCGAACCGGTGGTGGCGGCCACCGCCGAGCGCGCACTCGCGACCGCGCTCGAGGACGTCGGCGGCGCCGCCTTCCGCGCCGACCTCGCCAGCATGCGCCACGAGACGCAGCACACGCGGCTGTTCAGGAGTTGAACCATGCCCAATCCGCACGGTCCGCTGCGCGTCGGCATCGGCGGCCCGGTCGGCTCGGGCAAGACCGCGCTGATGGACGCTTTGTGCAAGCGGCTGCGCGATCGCTACGAGATCGCCGCGATCACCAACGACATCTACACCAAGTGGGACGCCGAATATCTCGTGCGCTCCGGGGCGCTTGCGCCGGAACGGATCGCTGGGGTCGAGACCGGCGGCTGCCCGCACACCGCTATCCGCGAGGATGCCTCCATCAATCTCGCCGCGGTCGGCGAGATGCAGAAGAAGTTTCCGGCACTCGATCTCGTTCTCATCGAGTCGGGCGGCGACAACCTGGCCGCGACTTTCTCGCCCGAGCTTGCCGACTTGACGCTCTACGTCATCGACGTTGCCGCTGGCGACAAAATCCCGTCCAAGGGTGGCCCCGGCATTACGCGTTCCGACCTGCTCGTGATCAACAAGATCGATCTCGCGCCGCACGTGGGCGCCTCGCTCGCGCTAATGGAGCGCGACGCCAGACGCATGCGCGGCACGCGCCCTTTCGTGTTCAGCAATCTGCGCGCCGGCGAGGGAGTCGCTGAGATCGCCCGCTTCATCGAGGACAAGGGTGGATTGGGTAGGTAGTCGGACTGCATGGGCAAACGCGGCCTTGGAGCACGCCGAGGTGAGCGCAGACGCGTTTGCCGACCCTACAGCTCAATCTCGACGTTCAAATATTCGTCCACCGTGGCGCGCTGCCCCGGATAGAGGACGATCGTCGAGGTTTTCTCCTCGATGACCGCGGGCCCTCGGATGCACGCGCCCGGGGTGAGCTGGCTGCGGCGGAGTACCGGCACGTCCCCCGCATCGGTCGCGTTGAAATAGGCTTGCCGAATCTCGCCCGGTGCTTCTGGCGGCCGTCTTGCCGGAGCCGGCGCAGTGAGCGTCTTCAACGCGGGCTTGGGAATGAGGCCGATCGCGGTGACTTGGAAATTGACGATCTCGACGGCTTCGATCTCGGCCATATGGCCGTAGCGCCGTTGGTGTATCTCGTGAAACCGCTTGGCCAGATCGGCCAAGTCCTGCGGTCCGCGCAGGCGCGGCACCGGCACCGCGACGTCGTAGGACTGGCCGCGATAGCGCATCCCTGCGTGGCGGCGCGTGAGCAGACGCTCGGGCGGAAAGTTCTCCCGTATCAAGTCCTCGAGCGCCGCGCCCTCCAGCTCGGCAAAGATGGCGTCGAGGTCGACCGCTGTTGCCCCCTCAAGCGGCGTGATGCGCGTAAGGCTACGCTCCTGCTGCACATCGCTCACCAGCATGCCATGCGCACTGAAGGTGCCGGGGTCGCGGGGAATGACAATGCGGCCGATGCCCAGCTCGGCTGCGATGATGCCGGCGATGGTCGGGCCCATGCCGCCGAACGGCACCAGCGTGAATTCGCGCGGGTCGTAGCCGCGTTCGACCGTAATGGTACGCATCGCCACCATCACGTTGGTAGCGAGCACGCGAAGGATGCCCCAAGCCGCTTCGATCTCCGACATCCCGAGCGGGGCGGCAACACGGGTCGACACGGCCTCGCGCGCCTTCGCGCTGCTGATCGGCATGGCGCCGTCGAGCAGCGCCGCCGGATTGATGTGCCCGAGGAGCACGAGCGCGTCGGTTAGCGTCGGTTCGCGGCCGCCGCGGCCGTAGCACGCGGGACCGGGATCGGCGCCGGCGCTCTGCGGTCCGACCTTGAGAACATGGCCGAGGTGCGCGGCGGCAATGCTGCCGCCCCCGGCGCCGATGGTCTCGATATCGATGGTGGGGGTCCGCAGCGGATGGCCCGCAATCTTCACCTCCGATTTGAATAGCGGCCGGCCCGGCAGCACCGCCATGTCGCAGCTCGTGCCGCCGGTATCGAAGGTGATGAGATTCTCGATGCCTTTCACGTCGCCGAGATGCCGGCCGCCGATCACGCCGGCCACCGGCCCAGACATGACGGTCGCAATCGGCGCGCGCGCGAGCATGGTCGCACTCGCCGCCCCGCCGTCGGATTTCATCATCAGGACACGGGAGCGCGGGAACTGCCGCAGCGATATCTCTTCGAGCGTGCGCAGATAGCGCGAGACCGGTGGGCCGATATAGGCATTGGCCACGGTCGAAGCGGTACGCTCGTATTCGCGCCACTCCGGGTTCACTTCGTGCGACAATGATACGTACAAATCGGGTGCAATGGCACGAATGATCTCGGCCGCTGCCTTTTCATGGGCAGGATTGGCATAGGCGAACAGGAAGCAGACGGCCACAGCCTCGGTGCCGTGAGCTACGAGCTTTGCCACGGCGGCGCGCACATCCTCCGCGACAAGCGGCTCGACGACGTCGCCGCCCGATCCCACTCGCTCGCGGATCTCGAAGATGCGGTCGCGTGTGAGCAGCATTTTTGGCGCGGGCGCGAAAATGTCGAAGACATGCTCGCCGCGCCACTGGCGGCCGATCTCGTAGACATCACGGAACCCGCGCGTGGTCAGCAGTCCCACCCGCACACCCTTGCCTTCGAGCAGCGTGTTGAGCGCCGCAGTCGAGCCATGCAGGATCAGCGAGACCGCATCGGCACCGAAGTCGCGGGCCAAATCCGCGGTGATGGTTTTCATGACCGCGGCCGGCTGTGCCGGGTCGGAGTGATATTTGCGAACAGCGAGCAGCTCGCGCTCGCCCTCATCGAAGGCGGCGACGTCGGTGAAGGTGCCGCCGACATCGATGCCGACGCGCAAGCTCATCGCTGCGTCTTTTTCCGGCGAAGCTGCGCGGTAGCGCCGGCGTCGACCGCAAGGTCCGTGTCGAGCACGACGCCATAGTCCCGCCGCGCCGCGTCAGCGGAAACATAGCCGCGCGCGACGTCCTCCCGCACCCGATGAACGTCGCGCTCGGACGGGTCGCCCCAGCCGCCGCCGCCGGCAAATTCCACGCCCAGGAGATCGCCGCCCTTGAGGAGAAGCCCCGCGACCTTTGAGGTGAGCGCGCGCTCCGCAGTGCTGCCCGGGTTCAACACCGCCTTCGAGGCGCGCGCCGGCTTGGCGCCGAACACGCCAGGGGAGGAGAATTTGAAACGATCCATGCGCAGATTGACGGTCGACTCCTCCGCCAGGATTCGCCACTGCCGGCGTACGCCGAGGCCACCGCGAAATTTTCCTGGCCCGCCCGAGTCGCAGGCGAGCTCGTAGCGCTCGACGCGTACCGGAAACTCGGTTTCGATGGCCTCCACCGGAGTATTCATCACATTGACGACGAGTTCGTCCATGGCGCTCACCCCGTCGCCGTCTGGACGTGCTCCCGTGCCGCCGTTCAAAATCTCGTACTGGGAATACCAGTGTCCGGAGTTCGGATGGCGGCCCGCGCTCGACAGCGAACCGCCCGCCGCGCTGCCGGGCGCCGGCACGCGGTCGGGCAGCGCCTGCGCCAACACGCGCATGATGACCGAGGTCGTAATTTGGCTCGGGCGCACATACATGTTCACTGGCGCGGGAAAGCGCGGATTGAGCAACGAGCCCTCGCGCGGATAGGACACGCGCACCGGACGCGACAACCCGTCGTTCACCGGCAGGTCCGGAATGAAGATCATCTTCACCAGGCACTCGATGAAGTTGCGCGAGACGCACGGGCGCAAGTTGATGGGTCCGCGCGCTTGGGCATCACTGTCGAGGATGAAGTGCAGCGTGTCGCCCTTGATCTCGAGCGACGCCGAGATGCGATGCGGCCTCGAAAGGTCGACGCCATCGTCGTCGAGATAGTCGGTCTGCGGACCGTAGCGCCCGTCCGGCACGGCGACGATCTGCTTTCGTAGCTCAGTCTCGCAAATCTCCATCCAGCGCGCCCAGCAGGCGAGCACGGTATCGGCGCCGTATTTCCCGAACAGGTCGGCGAATTTGCTCAAGCCGTAGGTGTTAGTGTTGACCTGCGCCTTGACGTCGCCCCAGGTCACTTCCGGCGTGCGGGTATTGGCGCAGATGAGCGCCTCCACGTCGTGGTTGATTTCGCCGCGGCGCAGAATTTTGAGCGGCGGAATCAGTAAGCCTTCCTGAAACAGATCGGTGGCATCGCCACTGTTGGTGCCGGGGACCTTGCCGCCGAGGTCCGGCTTGTGGGCGATATTGCCGATGAAGCCGAGAAGCCGCTCACCCGCGAACATCGGCGAGATGACGGTGATGTCGGTGGCGTGATTCTGGCACGCCTCATAAGGGTGGTTGACGATGAACGCGTCGCCAGGCTCGATCGCTTTATTGAAGCGCCGGCGGATCTCGTTCACTTGGGCCGCGAGCGGTCCGATGTGCAGCGGCTGCGGAATGCCTTGCGCCACCATGCGCCCGGCGCCATCGAAAACTGCGAAGGTGAAATCCTGGCTTTCCTTGATGATGGTGGAATAGCCCGTGCGCAACATGTTGAGCGTGAGCTCGCGGGCGATCTGCAAGGTGGACTGATAGATGACTTCGAGATCGATAGCGTTCAAGGCTGCGTCTTTCTCAGCACGCGTAGGGTGGGCAAAATCGCCCGCGGTACATTTGCAGCACACGTAGAGTGGGCAAAGGCGCGATGGTCAGTCTTTCCGCGTGGGCAAATCGTGCGTGCGCCGTGCCCACGCGGCCAGAGTGCGACAGACGATTTGCCCACCCTACGGCTTCACCGGATACGTCTTCTCCAGCTGCGCGAAATAGCCCTCCTGCTTCAGCGCCTCGATGAT
>DASQXF010000218.1:0-6494 GCA_035639895.1 Xanthobacteraceae bacterium | reverse complement strand
GGAGAGCCAACCGCTCTCCATCTAAAAGCGGCTCGATGCCCCGCAAAGAGCCTGAGAAACGCGCTGTGTCGTCAGACAACGACTAAGCAAGCCTGAGCGAATCACGGCAATGCGGGCAAAGCCGCTTCCATGCCGCCTGTCTTATTCTCTTGGCAGCGGGCTTCGTTAATAAAGTTCAACGCCAAAGCAAATGGCAGCCTCACCGCGGTCAGGACTGCCGGCGGAATTCGGATCCTCGTCGATATATCAATTGATCGCCGTGCTTTGGAACTCGAGCAGCCGCAACAGACGCGCTCCGCGACGGAGGGATCGATGCTGCAGTCGCGCTGGATGAACGCCTTGCTGGCCTGGCTGGTGTTCGGACCTGCCGTGGCCCTCGCCGCTGCCGGAGCCGATACAGGGAAGCCGGACGAGAGCAGCACGACGTTGACGCCTGCAGCACTCGCGGAAATCGCCCAGATCGAAGCCGAGATCGAGCGCATCGAGGCACAAACCCTCGAGCGGCTGGCGGCGCCGCCGGACAATCAGGTCCAGCAAATCGAGCTGCTCGGCAAGCTGATGCTATATGACAAGCATCTGTCGGTGAACCGCAACGAGGCTTGCGCTTTCTGCCATACGCCCGAGGCGGGTTTCACCGGCCCGGTTTCGGAGCTCAACCGGACAACCGGATCCTATCCCGGGTCGGTGCGCACGCGATTCAGCGACCGCAAGCCGCAATCGCACGCCTATGCGCCGCTTTCGCCCGTGCTGCATTACAATCCCGGTCAAGGCGATCTCGTGGGCGGCAATTTTTGGGACATGCGTGCGACCGGCCGCCGATTGGGAAACCCGGCGGCTGAGCAGGCGCAGGGACCGCCCACCAATCCGGTCGAAATGGGCCTGCCCGATATCGCCTGTGCAGTCTATCGCGCTTCGCAGCGGCCGTATCGCGCGCTGTTCGAAACCGTATGGGGCAAACAAGCCTTCGCAATCGAGTGGCCGAAGGATGTCGAGCTGGTCTGCGACCAGCCGGGGCCGCCAGCGGCGGACGATCCGTTGCCCGTCCATCTCAACGAGCTGGATCGCGGCAGGGCCGCCGCGACATTCGACCAGATGGCGCAGTCCATCGCCGGCTATGAGGCATCGGCCGAGGTGACGGCATTCACCTCGAAGTTCGACGCCGTGCTCGCGGGCAAGGCGCAGTTCACTCCGCAGGAGCAGCTGGGCTACGAGCTGTTCCGCGGCAAAGCGCAATGCAACCAGTGTCATCGCGACGGCGGACCCGGCGAGGATCCGCTCTTCACCGATTTTACCGCGAGTAATATCGGAACTCCCGCCAACCCGCGACTTCCTTACTATGCAGAAGATAAACCGGACAGCCGCGGGTACGTCGCCAATCCGGCCGGATCGTCATTTATCGACGGCGGCGTAGGCCGTTTTCTCACCCAAACCCATCTGCTAAGCCAGCCCTCCGCGGTGGACACGAAGTGGCTCCCACTCGCGCGCGCCAACCAAGCGCGCTTTCAGGTGCCGACGCTGCGCAACGTCGACAAGCGCCCTTATCCAAGCTTTGTCAAAGCTTACGGGCACAACGGATATTTCAAGAGCCTGAAGTCCATCGTGCATTTCTACAACACGCGAGACGTCCTGCCGCGCTGTGCGCCCAACGATCCCGGCGAAGGCACGACCTGCTGGCCCGCGCCGGAATCGACCGACAACATGAACACGAAGCGAGTGGGGCGGCTCGGCTTGTCGGACGCAGAGGAGGATGCGCTCGTGAGCTTCATGCAGACACTGACGGATGGCTTCATGTCTCGCGATGAACACTAAGACGCATCGCATCATGGTTGGATAGATGGTCCGGCGCATGAGGCGCTCCGGATGCTCCGAAATGACAAGCGCTCATAAAATCCGGCAATCACGGGCAAGACTGCGCGAGCCTTTCCTGAAAAATTCGGAGTGTCGTGCCGAAGCAACGCAGTCGGAGCATCGGCCGATAGCGAGGCGCAGGCGCGCCATTTGGAGCAGTCTCATGTTCAAGGCCGAGTCCGGCTCTCCCGGCTTCTCTTCGGCAACGCAGACGAAGGCTCTGCTACGCCAGCCAAGCGCAGCAGCTGACGGCCGCGCCACCATGCCGGGTCAGATTGGATTTATTAGACTTGGCCGGATGGGCACGGCCATGGCCAAGAACCTGGCCACCGCCGGCCACCGGGTGATCGCCTGCGTGCGGCGCCCGCAGCAGATGGGCACGCTGTTGGCGCTCGGGCTCAAACCGACCACCGATCTCGCCGACTTGTTTGGTTGCGAGGTGGTCATCAGTATGTTGCCGGACGACGAGGCCGTGCTCGAGGTCGCGTTCGGGCACCAAAGGGCACAAGGGCCTCATCGCGGGTTTGGCGCCGAGCGCAGTCCATCTCTCGATGAGCACCATCAGCACGGCGGCCGCCTCGCAACTCGCGAGCGCGCATGCGCGCTGCGGCCAGGGTTACGTCGCAGCACCGGTGTTCGGCAACCCGGACGCGGCCAAGGCCCGCCAGCTGTTCGTCGTTGTCGCCGGCGCCCCGGTCGACATCGAGCGTTGCCGGCCGCTGCTGGACCAGATCTGCCAACGGACCTTCGTCGTGGGCAACGACCCCGCGCATGCAAATCTAACTAAGCTCATGGGCAACATGCTGACCGCCGCCGCGCTTGAGATGCTCGGTGAGACCATAGCGCTGATCCGCAAACGGGGCCTCGATCCGGCCGCCTTCGTCGAGCTGCTGACCAGCACCATGTTCGGCGGCCGCGTGCACAGAATCTACGGCGGCAGGATCGCCGCCCAGGACTATGTGGCGGGATTCGCTCTGCCTTTGGCGCTCAAGGACGTGCGCTTGGCGCTGGCGGAGGCGGAAAGCGCGGCAGTGCCGATCCCGTCGGTGAGCGTGGTGCGAGACCGATTGATCACCGGTATCGCGCGCGGCTATGCGGAGCTGGACTGGACCGCGCTCGGCCTGAGCGCGGCCGAAGAGGCCGGCGCACCGGCAGCGCGATCCGCGGCGCCTTGAGACGCGCGTCTCGCTTTTCAACGGCGGACAGGCGCGATCCCCGCAGAATCGCGGCAAGGCCGGTCAATTAGCGGCAATAGTGGGCAAACCCAATCCGCTCCGATGACCACATTCTCGACATTCGCGCGCGCAGACGCCATCCGGCGCGCTCGCTGCATGAACTATGACGCGTTCTTCGCCATGAGCACTACAGTCGAGGAGATCATCCGATGAGCAAATTCCCGGAGGCTCCAGCGGACGAAGCCGTTCCCACGAGCGGAGCGATGAGCTTCCTCTCACGTCGCGACGTGCTCGCGGCCGCCGCGGCCGGCGGTGCTTTAGTTGCTGCCAGTCCTGCGCACGCCGCCATCTTCGGCAATCCGGACGAGCCGCCGGAAGGAGCCGTCAACAGCACCCCAGGCGCTCTTAGCGACCCGGGCCCTCAGAATCCGGCGCTCCAGTCGCAATTCCCAAATGCGGTCAATCCTCCCGCTACTGACGTTGGCGAGCTGCCGCAGTTCTGGTCTTCCTTCAACAACGCTCACAAGCGCATCCAGAACGGCGGTTGGGCGCGCCAGGTGACGCAGGCCGACTTCCCGATCTCGAGCGCCGTCTCCGGCGTCAACATGCGGCTCGGTCCGGGCGGTATCCGAGAGCTGCACTGGCACCAAGCGGCGGAATGGGCCTACATGACCAACGGCCACTGCCGGATCACGGTGTTGGACACGGAAGGTCGCGCTTACGTTCGGGACGTGACCGAGGGCGATCTTTGGTTTTTCCCGGCCGGTTACCCGCACTCGCTGCAGGGGATTGGGCCGGAGGGCTGCGAATTCCTCATCGTGTTCGACAACGGCCACGCATCCGAATTCAATACGCTGCTGGTGACCGACTGGCTCGCGCACACTCCGCCCGACGTTCTCACGCTCAACTTCGGCGTTCCCGCCGAGACGTTCAAATCCATTCCTCTTCACAACCTTTGGATCTTCCAGGGCAAGGAGCCGGGACCCCTCGCGGCCGACCAGGCTGCGGTTCGCTCTGGCGGCGTGCCGCCCAATCCGTTCACCTTTTCGCTCGCGGGCGCGACGCCCTTTCGCAGCAATCGAAGTGGCAGCGTGCGCGTTGCGGACAGCAGGACCTTCAAAGTCTCTAACACAGTCGCGGCGGCGCTGGAGACAATCAAGCCGGGCGCCCTGCGCGAGATGCACTGGCATCCGAATGCCGACGAATGGCAATACTGGATCGAAGGCCAAGGCCGCATGACCGTGTTCAACACCGGCCCGCAGGCGGCGACGATGGACTTCCGTGCCGGCGATATCGGCGTGGTCAGGCGCAATTACGGCCACTACATCCAGAATACCGGGACGACGGATGCGCAGGTCTTGGCGGTGTTCAAGACCGCCGAGTACGAGGAGGTCTCGCTCTCGGATTGGCTGACCCACACGCCGCCCGAGCTCGTGGCGCAACACCTCAACATAGATGCGTCGGTCGTGCGGCAGTTCCCGAACAGCGCCCCGGGATTTATGCCGGTCTGACCAGTGGCGCGATCGCCCGACTGGCGCGATCGCACCGGGGCAGGCGGACCGCGCCGCCCGATCCATGAGCGCAAGCAAGGCGGATCAAGGAGGAGCAAGGCGGATCAAGCCGTTCGCCGCGCCCGGCCACATATATGCATTGCACGAGGTGGGGCGACATCCGCATCAGTCGGACTTCTTCTCCTCCTCGGCGTGATTTCCGTTTTCTCATGAGCGGCGCGCTCAGCGCTGATCATCGCGTCAAAAGGAGATGAACATGACCAAGGCAAAAGATGCCGCCGCGCTGCGCCTCGCGCCGCTCGATACGCCGACCGACCTGCGCGCCAACGCGGTGCCGGAGATTTCCGGCGCGCTCAATGTCGTGCTCGCCGACATGTTTGCGCTGTACTTGAAGACCAAGAATTTCCATTGGCATATGTCGGGCCCGCACTTCCGCGACTATCATCTCCTCCTTGACGAGCAGGCCGAGCAGATCTTCGCGACCACCGACGACATCGCCGAGCGGGTGCGCAAGATCGGCGGCACGACGCTGCGCTCGATCGGCCACATCGGCCGCCTGCAGCGCGTGTTAGATAACGACGCAGACTTCGTCACGCCGCTCGATATGCTTGCCGAGCTGCGCGACGACAACAAGCAGCTGGCGGCGAACTTGCGCGAGACGCACGCGATCTGCGACGAGCACGACGACGTGGCCAGCGCCAGCTTGATCGAGAACTGGATCGACGAGGCCGAGCGGCGTACCTGGTTCCTGTTCGAGGCGACCCGCGTTCCAAGGGAGTGAGCCGCTCGTCGCCGGAATCAAGCGCGGCAGCAACGGATAAGCCATGAAGATTGGAATTATCGGGACCGGCAATGTGGGCTGCGCGTGCGCAATGGCCGCGCTCAACCGCGGCAGGGCGCGCGAGATCGTTCTCGTCAACCGCTCCCGCAAGACCGCCGAGGCGGTGGCGACCGACATGCGCTACGGCACGCCGCTGGGGCCCAAGGTCGACATCGTCGACGGCGATTACGAGGACCTCGAGGGCGCGGGCATCGTGCTGATCACCGCCGGCGTGAACGAAAAGACCGGCGGCGCGACGGATCGCAACGACCCGCATGGCCGCCTCAGGCTGCTCGACAAGAACGCCGAAATCTATCGCGAGATCGTGCCGAGGATCGTGCGGGCGGAGCCCAAGGCGGTGCTTCTCGTCGTGACCGATCCGCCCGATCCGCTCGCCGATGTCGCGCGCGAGACCTGCCCTGGCACGGCGGTGTTGAGCACAGGGACGTATCTCGACAGTCAGCGCTTCCGAGTTCACCTCGGTAAGCATTTCGGCGTCGATGCCGCGCATGTCGAGGCGCAGGTGATTGGCGACCACGGGACGGCGCAGGTGTTCCTGTGGTCCTCGGCAAGGATCGGCGGAGTCCCGGTCGCGGCATTGCTGAAGTCGCGCGGCGAACGTCTTGACGAGCTGCGGCACAAGCTGGAGCGAGAGGTGCGCTACGCCAACATCACCATCATCGAGGGCCATGATGCCAGCCAGTACGGGATCGGCATCGTGTCGGCCCGCATCGCCGAGATGGTGCTCAATGACGAGCGCGCGGTCATTCCGATCGGCAGCTATCAGAAGCAGTTCGGCGTCACGCTGTCTTTGCCGAGCGTCGTCGGCCGCGCCGGCGTGATCGAGGTGCTCGAACCGCAAATGTCGGACGAAGAACGCGAGGGGCTGCGCAAGAGCGCCGACACATTGAACAAGGCGCTGGAGCGCGTCCGGAACAAGCCCACGATCAAGGCGGCGGCGACAAGTTAACCGGGGTCTTAACTCTCATTTCTTCGCCGGCGAGAAGTCCTGATTGCTGAAGTTCGATTGTGTCGGCCGTCGGATCGCAATGAAGCCTTTATTGGCAGCCTGATGGCATGAATTGCACGCTGTGGTCAGATGATCGAAGGCGCCCGAGAACTTGCCGAAATCCTGCGCTG
>DASQXF010000217.1:0-14806 GCA_035639895.1 Xanthobacteraceae bacterium | reverse complement strand
CCATCGGCCGCGCGGTCCAAGTCTTGGGAGGAAAGTCGGCGCAAAGCCGCCGTCTCGACCGGCAGCTCAAGAGTTCGAGGCGTAAGGGTAGCGTTGAGTAAGTTTGCGTTCTTGGGAGCAGGGTTGTCAGCCCTGCTCGATTTTTTTTCGCTATCGCCGAGGCTGCTCCGTTGGCTCGGACACACCTCCTAGCGCTTTCATCGCGGCGGAGACGCCGCTGCGGCCGAGGTCGGCAAGCGCGATCATGCCGACGAGCCGCTTGTCCCGGTTGACCACGGGAACGCGCCGGACCTGATGTTCGGCCATCACCTTGGCGGCATCTTCGACGTCATCATTGTCGAAACAGTAATAGACGCGTTCTGACATGACCTCCCGCACCGCGGTGTTGCCCGCCGCGCGGTTTTCCGCAACGGCGCGCACCACGATGTCGCGATCCGTCACCATCCCGACCAGCCGGTCGTTTTCGCCGACGGGCAAAGCGCCGATATTGTCTGCCCGCATCTTGCGCGCTGCGTCGCGAATAGTCGTGTTGGGGTCGATGACTTCGGCGCCGCGGGTCATGATCTCCTGCACCTGCATGGGGGTCCTCCATCTCGGAAACATGCGTTTCAATCACGAACGTCTCAGCAAAACGGCAGTTCCAACTGCCTTAGCGGCCAAGCGGCGGATGTCGGCGGAGTTCACGCCGGTCCGCCGGCGCACACGAGCATCGCGATTTCTGGCGGGCCTGCGGCAGGCCACGGACAGTCCAAGGCGCGCGCGTACCAAACTGCACTCATGATGAGACCGACAAACAGCAACGTGCCGAGCAAGACGAGCCAGGCCTTATCCGGCTCGTCGTTGGGTTGCTTGGCCTCGGGAGAATGCATCGCTCTCTAGGCTCGGTAGTGGCCGAGCTCGCCTTGCTCGGGCGGCGGGATCACCCGTTCCTCGGCCGAGATCCAGGATGCGCGCATATCCTGTGGCAATGCTTGCTGCACTTTGGAGATCTGACCGCGGGGAATATGGCGCGAGAGAACGCTGAACACCGCGCGGATGGCCTTTCTCGGATTGACGGGCCTGACACCGGACAGCCCCTCCGCAACCTCTTCCGTGAAGCGGTCCAAGTCCCACTCGGTCGGCTGCTTCGCCGGCTCGAATTGGTCGTAGTAGGCGCCGCGCACCAGAAGCGGCAGCTCGGCGCCCAGATGTGCCGAGAGATCGACCGGCATGCGGTCCCGCAGCTTGTGTATCACCACCGAAAGCACCTTCCACGCGAGCTTTCGGTCGGGTCCGAGCGCCTCGGAAATCTCATCGAGCCAGGTGTTGGTGGTCTGAAGTGTCTTGTCGAAAACGTCCAAGCCCGTCGCACTCATGGGGACCTCCATATCCAATTCGACCCGGGGCCTCGTCCCCCTGCCGCAGCCTGCACGCGATCGCGCTAGCTTCACATCCGGACGCGATCGGCCTCGGCTTTCCGCTCCCTTTGGGCTTCGCGTTCATAGAGCTGCGTCGTCGCTCGCTCGCTCGTCTGCTGGAGCGCACGGCTTCTGCGCTGGCGCCACAACATGGTCCCGTAGATCAGGGCAATCGCCAGTCCCGCGACCATCGCCACGTCGATCATGAGCCACAGCCAGCCACTGGCATCACTGTCCATCGGTTGTGCTCCCGTCGCATCGCCGGAAGTCAACGCGGCAGCTGCGCTTCCGATCCACACTGTGTCGGATCGGTGCCGTCCAGACTAAGCATCTGTGGCCGTTTAGCTTTTTCGCTCACGCGAAGCTCAGGTTCCGATCCGTCGCTAACGCGGCGTAACCCCCATGAGCCGGGCGAGATCGTCGAGCGCGATCAGCCGATACGAGTAGACCACGTGCCAGATCGCGAACACGATCCCCGCGACGATGGTCGTCCAGAGAAGCTTGCGCTTGACGCTCGGGACTGCCGGTGCGCCGGGATCGCTGCCGGGCGTGACTGTCCCCTGCTCCTGTTGGCTGCGCACACCCCACGGAAGGACCGCGAACAGCACGACCCACCAGATGATGAAATAGATCGCGATCGAGGTTGCCAGCGACATCCTATCAGCGCTTTCGCTACGTCGCTCCGGCCGAGCCGCGACAGCAGCAGGAGGAACCGCAGGGCGGTGCCCCTCGCTGCCGCATCATTATGCTTGTTCGAGCTCGACCAATGTTCCGCAAAAATCCTTCGGGTGTAGGAACAGCACCGGCTTTCCGTGGGCGCCGATCTTCGCCTCCCCGTCACCGAGCACTCTTGCACCTTGCGCCTTGAGCGCGTCGCGTGCCGCGCGGATATCGTCGACCTCATAGCAGACGTGGTGAATGCCGCCGTCAGGATTGCGCTCGAGAAATTTCGCAATTGGAGATGCCTCCCCGAGCGGCTCGAGCAGTTCGATTTTGGTATTGGGCAAGGTGATGAAAACCGTCGTGACGCCGTGCTCCGGCTGCGGCACCGCCTCGGAGACTTGCGCACCAAGGGTGCGACGATAGACGTCCGCAGCCTTGGCGATGTTGCGCACCGCGATCGCCACATGATTGAGCCGTCCGATCATGGTCTCCTGCATTCCATCTTATCTGGCTCAGTTACCCGCCGGCTGGCATATGTCGTGCACGAGGCAAACTTGTACGCTCTGGCGCGCGCCGCGCCAATGATCTGCCACCGATCAAACCTCAAGCACATGCACGTGACATGTGGGTTTCTTGTTCCAAACGCCACCGAGCGCGGCGCGCACCGCAGCCCGTATGGCCTCAGCGACGGCGTCGGGGTCGCGTCGGCGCCCCCGCGGCATTGACTCGAATGCCTGCACGGCCGCGTCATACGCGACGTCCTCCATCCTGTGTCCCAGCCGGTCGGCTTCGGGAATGCCGGTGAGCAGCACGCGAGGGTGGCACATCAACTCGCCGCGCTCGCTCACGGCGAGCGCGACCGATACCGTTCCGGAAAAACCCAACCGGCGGCGGTCGGCGACAGTGCGCTCATCCGCGCTGACCACCAAGGAGCCATCCCTGTAGAGCCGTCCTGCCGGTACCTCGTCGATCTTTCCCGGATCACCGGGCGCCAACCGCAGCAGTTCCCCGTCGCGGCACAGAACCACCTTGCCCACGCCGGCGCGGCGCGCGACCTCGGCGTGCTCGGCCATGTGCAACGCTTCGCCGTGCACCGGAACGAGGATCTGCGGCCGTACCCAGCCGATCATGTCCATCAGCTCGCTGACCCGCGGATGCCCGGAAACGTGCACGAGATGCGTGCGATCGGTGATGACTTCGATGCCCTGGGCAACTAGACCGTTGATGACGCGCATGATCGCCTTCTCGTTGCCCGGAATCGCCCGCGAGGAGAAGATCACGCGATCGCCGCGCGAAAACGCCACTTCGGGGTGGTCATCCTGCGCGATGCGCGAGAGCGCGGCACGGGGCTCACCCTGGCTGCCGGTGCAGAGCGCGACCACCTTGTCGGGGGGCAAATGGCCGTACACCTCGGCGGAACGGAAATCCTGAATGCCCTCGAGATAGCCGGTCTCGCGCGCGACCTGTGCGATGCGTTCCATGGCGCGCCCGATGAGGACGACCTCGCGCTCGCATGAGGCTGCGGCCTGCGCGACCGCGCGCATCCGCGCCACGTTCGATGCAAAGGTCGTGACCGCAACGCGCGCCGGGGCGCTGCGGATCAACTCGGCGAGACATTTGGCAACGTCCGTCTCGGACGGAGAGCGCCCCTCGCGGAACGCGTTGGTGGAGTCGCCGATCAGCGCGAGACACCCCTCATTGCCGAGCGCACGGAGCTTGGCTTCATCGGTCGGCGGTCCAATGACCGGCGTCGGGTCGATCTTCCAATCGCCGGTGTGGAGCACCGCGCCCGCCGGCGTACGAATGATCAGGCCGTTCGATTCCGGGATCGAATGCGCCATGGAGACGAATTCGACGTCGAACGGACCAAGCGTGAATCGGCCGCCCAGCGGTACGACGTTCAGCGGGACCTCTGGCGAGCCCGGCTCGCCCTGTCGCTTGGCCTCGATGAGTGCCGCGGTAAACGGCGTGGCGTACACCGGGACCTCGAGCCGCGGCCAAAGATCGAGCAGCGCGCCGAAATGATCCTCATGCGCATGTGTGAGCACGAGCCCGAGAAGATTGCGTCGCTCCTCCACGAGGTAGCGGATGTCCGGCATGATGAGGTCGATCCCCGGCAGCGCGTCGTCGGCAAACGCAACTCCGAAATCCACCGCGAGCCATTGCCGGCGCTGCTCGTCGCCGAAGCCGTAAATGGCTAGATTCATGCCGATCTCGCCGGCGCCGCCGAGTGGCGCAAACACGAGCTCATCGGACGGACGCATCATCGCGTTGTTTAGCTGGCCTTATCAGGCGGAGACACTATGAACACGTCGCCGGCGGCGATCGTAGTGGCATCGCCGTCGGGCAAGCGCAGCACGAGAGCGCCGGCTTCGTCGAGCGCCTCGAAACGACCGGCGAGTTCGCCTTCAGCAAGACGCACCCGCACGCTTTCGCCCACGCCGGCGGCGCGGCTGAGCCAGTCGGCGCGGATGGTCGAAAAGCCCTCGCCGACATTCCACTGCGCGAGCCGGCCCAGCATCTTGACAGAAAGCGCGCTGAACAGCGTAGCGGGTGAGAGCGGCACGCCGGCGGCGGCGAGGTTGGTTGCGGGAAAATCGGTGTCCGCCGGATGCGAGGCACAATTGACGCCGAGCCCGATGGCAACGGCGCCGATGCCGCTTTCCGCTTCGATCAGGATGCCGGCGACCTTCGCGCTTGCGAGCAGAAGATCATTCGGCCATTTGATCGCCAGCAGCGCCTTGAGGTCGGGCGCGACCTCGACAATGGAATCGTGGATCGCAAGTGCCGCGACGAATGCAAGCTGCGGCCAACGCTCGGCGGCCACCGGTTCCGTGAGCAACAAGCTCGCGTGGAGATTTCCCGGCGGCGACATCCACGCGCGGCCACGCCGACCGCGGCCGGCGGTCTGCCGATCGGCGGTGATCCACAACGGCCCGCGCTCGCCCTGACCCGCCAGATGCAAAGCCTCGGTATTGGTCGAGCCGACCACCTCGTGCGCGATGAGCCGCACGCCCGCCGCGGTCGCCCTGGGCTCGAGTTTCATTCGACGTCAAGCGTCATTCAGAACAGCGACTTCGCCGCCGTGTCCGCCGCCTCGATCAACGGGCTCGGATAAGCGAAGAACAGGAGATTGAACAGCCCAGTGACCGCGAGCACGGCCTTGAGTTCGTACGGCATCGGCTCGAATGCCTTGGCCGGCTCATCAAAGTACATCGTCTTCACGATTGCCAAATAGTAATAAGCCCCAACCACGCTGGTGACCACGCCGATCACGGCAAGCGTGAAAAGCCCCGCTTTGATCGCCGCCAGGAACACGTAGAACTTGGCGAAAAACCCCGCGAGCGGCGGAACTCCCGCGAGCGAGAACAACAGCATGGCGAAGAAAAACGCCATGGCGGGTTTCGTGCGCGCGAGGCCCGCGAGGTCGGCAATATTTTCGACCATCTGGCCGTCGCGCCGCATCGACAGGATGCAAGCGAAGGCGCCCAGCGTCATAGTGACGTAAATCGCCATGTAAACGAGCACGCCCTGGACGCCCTCCGCCGTGCCGGCGGCAAGCCCCACCAGTGCAAATCCCATGTGGCCGATGGATGAGTAGGCCATCAGGCGCTTGATGTTGCGCTGGCCGATGGCCGCAAAAGAGCCGAGTGCCATCGAGGCGATGGCGACGAAGACCACGATCTGCTGCCACTGCGTCAAAATTCCGGGAAACGCCACGATGGTGGTGCGCACGAACATGGCGATGCCGGCGACCTTGGGTGCGGCGGCGAAGAAGGCGGTGATCGGCGTCGGCGCTCCCTCGTAGACGTCGGGCGTCCACATGTGGAACGGGACCGCCGAGACTTTGAAGCAGAAGCCGGCGAACAGGAAAACGAGCCCGAAGATGAGCCCGAGGTTCGCCGTGCCTGTGCCTCCCTGGGCCGCCGCCTTGGCAATACCGGCAAAACTCACGGTGCCGGTGAAGCCGTAGACCAGCGATGCGCCGTACAGCAACATGCCGGACGACAACGCACCGAGGACGAAATATTTCAGTCCCGCTTCGGTCGAGCGCACCGAGTCGCGGTCGATCGCCGCCACCACATAGAGCGCAAGGCTCATCAGCTCTAGGCCCAGATAGAGCGCGATCAGGTCCGCGGCCGAGATGAGCATCATCATGCCGGTGGTCGAGAGCAGGATCAGGATCGAATATTCGAACGTGCTGCGCTTCTCGACCGCGAGGTAGTTCGACGACATCACGATCGCCGCCGCCGAGCCGGCGAGCGCCAGAAGCTTGAGGAAGCGGGCAAAGCTGTCGACGACGAAACTGCCGTCGAAAGTGACGAGCTTGCCCGCGGGCAGCCAAACGACGATGGCTGCGGTGAGCAGCAACAGCAGGACCGCCCCGCCCTCGATCCCCTTCGCCGCCTGCTCGCCGCGGAACACGCCGATCATCAGCAGCAGCATGGCGCCGAGCGCGAGCACGATTTCCGGCAAGGCCGGCAACAGCGTGGGGATTTCGAGCGGATTGGTCATTGCCGGAGTTCGAGCCTTCAATGGGCCAACAGGGCAGCGGTCTTGGCCGCCCCGATGGCGCGCTCGTAGTTGTCGAGCAGCCGCGCGACCGAAGCTGCCGAAAGCTCGAGCACGGGCTTGGGATAGATGCCGAGCAGAATCGTGAGAACCACCAGGGGACCGAGCGTGATGATCTCGCGGTAATCGAGATCCTTGATCGCTGCGAGGCTCGGCTTGACGAGCGCCCCGAAAACTATCTTTCGGTAGAGCCACAGCGCGTAGGCTGCTGAGAGGATTGTGCCGGTGGTCGCCAGCGTCGCCACCCAGGTATTGACTCGGAACGTGCCGATTAGGGTGAGGAATTCGCCGACGAAGCCCGTGGTGCCCGGCAACCCGACATTGGCCAGCGTAAACACCATGAAAGCCGCGGCATAGAGCGGCATGCGGTTGACGAGCCCGCCATAGGCCGCGATCTCGCGGGTATGCATGCGGTCGTAGACCACGCCGACGCAAAGGAACAGGGCTGCCGATACAATGCCGTGCGAGATCATCAGAAAGATACCGCCGGCAACCCCCTGGGTGGTCGCTGCGAAAATGCCCATGGTGACGAAACCCATATGCGCCACCGAGGAATAGGCGATGAGCTTTTTCATGTCCTCCTGTGCCAACGCAACCAGCGAGGTATAGATCACAGCCACGACCGAGAGCGCGAAGATGAGCGGGGCGAGATCGTGCGAGGCCGCGGGAAACATCGGCAGCGAAAATCTTAGGAAGCCGTAGCCGCCCATCTTCAAGAGAATGGCGGCGAGGATCACCGAGCCGGCGGTGGGCGCCTCGACGTGGGCGTCGGGCAGCCACGTGTGGACCGGCCACATCGGCAGTTTCACCGCGAATGAGGCGAGAAAGGCAAGCCATGCCCAGGTCTGCAGGCTGCGCGGGAAGCTGTGCTGCAGAAGGGTTGGGATCTCCGTCGTGCCGGCGCTCCAGTACATGGCCATGATGGCGAGTAGCATGAACACCGAGCCGAGGAACGTGTAGAGGAAGAATTTGAAGGTGGCGTAGACGCGGCGGGGCCCGCCCCACACCCCGATGATCAGGAACATCGGAATGAGGCCGCCTTCGAAGAACAGGTAGAACAGCACGAGGTCGAGCGCCGCGAAGGTGCCGACCATCAGCGTCTCCAGCACCAGGAACGCAATCATGTATTCCTTGACGCGATGTTGGATCGGCAGCCAGCTCGCGATAATGCAGGCCGGCATGAGCGCAGTCGTGAGCACCAGGAAAGGCAACGATATGCCGTCGACCCCGACGTGGTAGGTGATCGCGCCGGCGAGCCACGGTCGCTTCTCGACAAACTGGAATTCAGGCGAGGATGGATCGAACCGATTGAGCAGGATCAGCGAGATCGCGAACGTAATAAGCGTGGTCCAGAGTGCGATCCAACGCGCATTGCGCTTCTCCGGCTCGCCGTCCCCGCCAATTATCGCGATGAGCAGCGCGCCGACGAGGGGCAGGAAGATGGTAACGGACAGGATTGGCCAGCTCATCTCATCAACTCACCCGTCCGCCGAACATGAACCAGGTGATCAGCGCCGCGACGCCGATCAGCATCGCGAAGGCGTAGTGGTAGAGATAGCCGGTCTGCAGCCGCACCACGCCGCGAGTTACGTCGAGCACGCGCGCCGAAATGCCGTCAGGTCCCAGACCATCGATGGTCCAGCCATCGCCGTACTTCCACAACGCGCGGGCCAGCCACAAGGACGGACGAACGAAGAGAAAGTCGTAGATCTCGTCGAAGTACCACTTGTTGAGCAGGAACTTGTAGAGCGGCTGCTGCTGGCGCGCGAGCTCGGCGGGCAGCTCGGGCCGGCGAATGTAGAACTCCCAGGTGATGACGAATCCGAGCGCCATCAGCAGCGTCGGCGCCAGGGCGACCGCGAGGGGAATGCGATGCATCTCATCGAGAATGTGGTTGCTCGCCGCGAATTTGAGCGAATCGCCGAAAAATTCGCTGACTGCATGACCGGCGAATAGGTCCCTGAACGGGTAGCCCGCGAAGATCGAGCCGGCGGCGAGGAAGCCGAGCGGAATGAGCATCGTGATCGGGCTTTCGCGCGCCGCATCGTAGTGGCGGCGGTCGTGCGGGCTGCCGTGGAAGGTCATGAAGATCAGCCGCCAGATATAAATCGCCGTCAGCGCAGTCGCGATGGCAGTCGTACCGAACCCGTAGAGTCCCATCGGATTGGTGCTCACATAGGCCGCTTCGATGATGGCGTCCTTGGAAAAAAACCCGGCAGTGAGCGGGAACCCGGTGAGTGCGAGGGCACCAATCACCATCGTCCAGTAGGTGATCGGGAGCTTGTCCTTGAGCCCGCCCATGTGCCGGATGTCCTGCTCGTGATGCATGGCAGTGATCACCGAGCCGCAGCACAGGAACAGCAGAGCCTTGAAGAAGGCATGCGTGAACAAGTGAAACATGCCGATCGAATAGGCACCCGTGCCCATGGCGACGAACATGTAGCCGAGCTGCGAGCAGGTCGAATAGGCGACGATGCGCTTGATGTCGTTCTGCACCATGCCAATCGTGCCGGCAAAAAACGCGGTGGTCCCGCCGATGAAGATGACGAAGCTCTGCGCCTGTGGCGCCAAGTCAAACAGCGGCGACAGACGCGCCACCATGAACACGCCGGCCGTCACCATGGTGGCGGCATGAATGAGCGCGGACACCGGCGTCGGACCCTCCATGGCGTCTGGCAGCCACGTGTGCAGTAGGAACTGCGCCGATTTGCCCATCGCTCCCATGAACAGAAGCAAGCAGATCAGCGTCAGCGCATCGACATCCCAGGACAGGAAGTGAATCGTCTTGCCGGTCAGTGCGGGCGCCTGCGCGAAGACGGTATCGAGATCGACCGCGCCGGTCATCAAGAAGGCGGCGAAAATGCCGAGCGAGAAGCCGAAGTCGCCCACGCGATTGACGATGAACGCCTTGATCGCGGCCGCGTTCGCCTCCGGCTTTTGGTACCAGAAGCCGATGAGCAGATAGCTCATCAGGCCGACCCCCTCCCAGCCGAAGAACAGCTGCACGAGGTTATCGGCCGTCACCAGCATCAGCATGGCGAACGTGAACAACGACAAATAGGAGAAGAACCGCGGCCGGTACGGGTCTTCCTCCATGTAGCCGATGGAGTAGAGATGCACGAAGGCGGAAATGGTCGTGACGACGACGAGCATCACACCGGTCAGCGTGTCGATGCGCAGCGCCCAATCGACCTTGAGATCGCCCGAGATGATCCAGGGAAAGAGCTCCACCCGGCTGTCGTGGTGTCCAAATCCGACGTCGACGAACGCCAGCCACGACAGCAGCATGGAGGCGAATAAGAAAACCGTGGTCACCAGTTCGGCGGAACGGGAGCCCGCGGCCGGCGGCTCGAGCGGTTGCGGCTCGCTGTGCGAGGCGTCGAGCGCGGCGTGCGCCCCGTGCGGGGACGGCGCCGCGCGCGGATGGCTCTCCTGCACCGGACCGTGCGCGTGATTCTCCGCACCGACGTCCGGTGGCCCGCCGGGATAGCGGGCGCGCGCACCGGCGAGCGCGATGAGCGCCGCGATGATGGCGCCGAGGAGCGGCAGGAAAACGATTGCGTAATACACGTCAGCCCTTCATCAAATTGATGTCCTCGACGGCGATCGAGCCGCGGTTGCGGTAGTACGCGACCAGAATGGAGAGCCCGATGGCCGCTTCCGCCGCCGCAACGGTCAGCACCAGCAAGGCATAGACCTGGCCGACGAGGTCACCGAGAAAGGCGGAAAAGGCGACGAGATTGATGTTGACCGCGAGCAGGATCAGTTCGATCGACATCAGAATGATGATGACATTCTTGCGGTTGAGAAAAATGCCGAAGATGCCGATCGTGAACAAGATCGCGGCGACCGTGAGATAATGGCCGAGACCGATGGTCATGTCGTTCCTTCGACTTCTCTACACGCCCTGGCCCGGCCGCACTTTGACGATTTCGATGGC
Source organism: Xanthobacteraceae bacterium (assembly GCA_035639895.1). Classification (GTDB taxonomy): domain Bacteria; phylum Pseudomonadota; class Alphaproteobacteria; order Rhizobiales; family Xanthobacteraceae; genus VAZQ01. Next base: position 4,234 of record DASQXF010000217.1, on the reverse strand, counting down.
AGTCGCCTTGGTGCGGGCAATCTGGTCGGCGATGTTCTGCCGCTTGACGTAGGGCTTGTGTCGCAGCGTCAGCACGATCGCTCCGATCATGGCTACCAGGAGCACCACGCCGGCCGCCTGAAAGAAATAGACGTAGCGCGTATAGAGCACCTGCCCCAGCGCTTCGGCATTGAGCACGCTTCCCGGCGGCGGGATCGGCGCCGCGATCGTCTGTTGCACGCTGGGACCGATGGTCCAACCGACCAGAACTAGCACCAGCTCGATGAGAAGAATGCCGCCGAGCAAGGCGCCGATCGGCATGTACTGTAGAAAGCCCTGACGCAGCTCGGCAAAATCGACGTCGAGCATCATCACCACGAACAGGAATAGCACCAACACGGCGCCGACATAGACGATGATGAGGATCATCGCCAGGAACTCCGCCCCTAGGAGGATGAACAACGCAGCCGCGTTGACGAAGGCGAGAATGAGAAACAGCACCGAATGTACCGGATTCCTTGCCGCGATGACCATCACGGCAGCGGCGATACAGACGCCGGAGAACAGATAGAAGAAAAGCGCGGGAAAAATCATTCCGCAGCTCACCGATACGGCGCATCGAGCGCGATGTTCTGGGCGATTTCACGCTCCCAGCGATCGCCGTTGGCAAGCAGCCGCTCTTTGTCGAAGTAAAGCTCCTCGCGCGTTTCGGTCGCGAATTCGAAATTCGGGCCTTCGACGATGGCGTCGACCGGGCAGGCCTCCTGGCACAACCCGCAATAGATGCATTTGACCATGTCGATGTCGTAACGCGTGGTGCGGCGCGTGCCGTCGTTGCGGCGCGGCCCCGCCTCGATGGTGATGGCTTGCGCCGGACAGATTGCCTCGCACAGCTTGCAGGCGATGCAGCGCTCCTCACCATTGGGATAGCGGCGCAACGCGTGCTCGCCGCGGAAACGCGGTGAGATCTTCCCTTTCTCGAACGGATAGTTGAGCGTGGGCTTTGGCTTGAAGAAATAGCGCATCGCGAGCACGAACGCCGACGCGAACTCCCTGAGGAAGAGCGAGCGGGCCGCTTGGTCCAATCTCATGAAGCAATCCTTTCCCGCGCTGCATTCCGCCGCGGCATGTGTCCTAATGGCCTATCATCCCGCCGAGCCAGTAACCGATCCCCGCGAAAACGATGATGTCGGCCGCGAGCACGGCCCGCCGCAGCAATGATATCTCCTGCTCGAGGATGTCGCCTTCGGCGGCACTGTCGGCCCGTGACCTCATGCCCCGCTCGACGACGGTGACGAGCGGAACGTAGACCAGCGCCGCAACCACGGTTCCGATCACGGCTCCGATGAGCCCCGCAAGCGACAGATTGATCATGCCGCCGCTCCATTATTTCGCGATGAGCGCGCTGTATTGCAATACGCCGGCGACGATCGCGACCATCGCAAGCGAAAGCGGAAGGAAGACTTTCCAGCCCAGGCGCATGAGCTGGTCGTAGCGGTAGCGCGGCACGATCGCCTTCACCATGGCAAAAAGAAAGAACATGAACAGGCATTTGAGCGCGAACCAGATCACGCCCGGAATCCAGCTGAATGGTGCGACCGGAAACGGCGGCAGCCATCCGCCGAGGAACAGAATGGTCGCCATCGCGCACATGGTGAGAATGGCAATGTATTCGCCCAGGAAGAAGAGCAGGAACGGCGTCGCCGAATATTCCACCGCATAGCCCGCGACCAGCTCGGACTCGGCCTCGACCAGGTCGAACGGCGGGCGATTGGTCTCGGCGAGCGCCGAGACGAAGAAGACGACGAACATCGGCAGCAGCGGCAGCCAGAACCAGCTGAACATGCCCCATTTGCCGTTTTGCGCCTCGACAATGGCGGAAAGGTTGAGCGAGCCGGCGCAAAGCAACACGGTGATGATGACGAATCCGATGGAGACTTCGTAGGAGACCATCTGTGCCGCCGAACGCAACGAGGCGAGGAACGGATATTTCGAGTTCGACGACCAGCCCGCCATGATCACGCCGTAGACCATGAGCGAGGAGATGGCGAAGATGTAGAGGACGCCGACATTGAGGTTGGCAATCTCCCATTCGGCATTGACCGGGATCACGGCCCAGGCCGAGAGCGCAAGCACGGCAGTAACGAGCGGCGCCAGGAGAAATACGCCCTTATTGGCGCCGGCGGGGATGATGGGTTCCTTGACGACGAATTTGAAGAGGTCGGCGAACGATTGCAGCAGGCCCCAGGGCCCAACCACGTTCGGCCCGCGCCTGATCTGCACCGCCGCCCAGATCTTGCGATCGGCATAGAGCACATAGGCGGTGATGATGAGCAGAACGACGAGCAGAAGCACGCTCTGCGCGACGATCACGATCAGCGGCCAGATGTAATTGGTCCAAACGTCGGCCATGCCAGCTATTCCGCCGCTGTGAGTGCGCCGTTGCGCTCGGCGATCACCGAGCACTCCGCCATGATCGCGGAAGCACGCGCGATCGGATTGGTAAGATAGAAGTCATCGAGCGCGCGGCCGAACGCTGCCTTCTCGACGGCCCCCCCGCGCGCGGCTAGGGCCGCGATCTGCCCTCGCTCGCCCGCCGCAATCTGATCCAAACGCTGCAGATGGGGATGTGCCTTGAACAACGCCTGACGCAATTGCGCAAGCGAGTCGTAGGGAAGCTTGCGGCCGAGGACATCCGACAGTGCGCGCAAGATCGCCCAGTCCTCGCGCGCCTCGCCCGGCGGGAAAGAAGCGCGGGCCGCCACCTGCACGCGTCCCTCGGTATTGACGTAGATGCCGGATTTCTCCGGGTAAGCCGCCCCGGGGAGGATGACATCGGCACGGTGCGCGCCGGCATCGCCGTGCGTGCCGAGATAGACCACGAACGCGCCAGGGGCGACGTCGATCTCGTCAGCGCCGAGCAGGAAGACAAGATCAACCGCCCCGGCGGCCGACATCTCGGCTCCCCCGCGGCCGCTCGGCCCGGGCACGAAGCCGAGGTCGAGCGCGCCCACCCGCGCCGCCGCGGTATGCAGGACCGAATAGCCGTTCCAATCGTCCTTGCCGGCGCCTTGCGCGGCGCGCGCCGCGAGCGAGGCGACGGCCGCACCATCGGGGCGCGCCAGCGCGGCCATGCCCACGATCACCAGCGGGTGGCTGGCCTGCTTGAGCACGGTGCCGAATTCGTGCGCGCCTGACGCCACGTCCGAGAGCGTCTGCGGTCCTGCGCCGAGATAATCGTAAGGATAGGTGAGATCGGCCCGTTCGCCGATCAGACCGATCGGGAAGCCACCCATGCGCCAGCGCTTGAGGATGCGCGCGTTGAGTACGGCCGCTTCGCGCCGCGGATTGGAGCCGACGATGAGCAAGGCATCGGCCTGCTCGATTCCGGCAATGGTGGCGTTGAAGAGATAGGTTGCCCTTCCCCATGTCGGCTCGAGCACCGCGCCGTCCTGCCGGCAATCGAGGTTTTCGACGCCCAGTCGCGTCATCAAATCCTTGAGCGCGAAGATTTCCTCGAGCGCGGCAAGATCGCCGACGATTGCGCCCATGCGTTTGGGATCCGCCTGCTTCACCTTGGCGGCAATCGCGTCGAAGGCGTCCTGCCACGAGGCCGAATAGAGCCGGCCGTTTTCGCGAATGTATGGCTGATCGAGGCGCTGCGTGCGCAAGCCGTCCACCACATGCCGCGTCTTGTCGGAAATCCACTCCTCATTCACGTCGTCATTGTCGCGGGGAAGGATGCGCATGACCTCGCGTCCGCGAGTATCGATGCGAATGGCCGAGCCGACCGCGTCCATGACGTCGATCGACTCAGTCTTGTTGAGCTCCCAGGGACGTGCGGCGAACGCATAGGGCTTGGAGGTGAGCGCGCCGACGGGACAGAGATCGACCACGTTGCCCTGCAGCTCGGACGTCATCGCCTGCTCCAGGTAGGTCGTGATCTCCGTGTCCTCGCCGCGGCCGATGGCGCCGAGTTCCGGCACGCCCGCGACCTCGGTCATAAAGCGGACGCAACGCGTGCAATGGATGCAGCGGTTCATCACGGTCTTGACGAGGACGCCCACGTATTTGTCCTCGACTGCGCGCTTGTTCTCCTTGAAGCGGCTGGAATCGACGCCATAGGCCATGGCCTGATCCTGCAGATCGCATTCCCCACCCTGGTCGCAGATCGGGCAATCCAGCGGATGGTTGATCAGCAGGAATTCCATCACGCCCTCGCGCGCCTTGCGCGCCATCGGCGTCTTGGTGAGGA
>DASQXF010000216.1:0-4021 GCA_035639895.1 Xanthobacteraceae bacterium | reverse complement strand
ACCGACCCGCTGGTCGCCATGTTCCGCACGGCCTTGATGCCGCCGAAGACGCCGCACGAGCCCGTCGCGGTGATGCGATCCGCCTTCGTCGACTTGTGGAAGAATGCCGACTTCATCCGCGACTATTCCAACGTGGTGAAGGCCAAGCCGATCCTGCTGACCGGCGAGGAAGCGCAGGAGATCGTCGCCGCGCTGGGCAACGTCAAGCCGGAGATCAAGGCCTTCCTGCTCGACTACAGCAATCGCCTGGTCAGATAGCAGTCCTCGCTCTGGGTCATATAGCCCGCATTGAGTGCGCGCGGCGTCCCGGATTTCGGCTACGCTCAATCCGGCCTACTGTTCCCGCTATCAATCGTGCAGCAGCGCAGCCCGCATTGACCCCGCGAAAAGGGGGCAATGCGGGAGAGTTTGGCGGTGGGCGTCCCGGATGTCGCTAGGCTCAATCCGGGCCGCTTGTTCGGCTATCAGTCAAGATTGAGTTTGGAGCCCAGCATCGTGGCGCCGATAAGTGCGGGTATGCCGAGCGCGAGCGAGACAACCGCGAAGGCCATGGTTTCGATCATGACACGCTCCCTCTTATTTTTTCCGGAAAGCCCGGCTGATGCGGGGCAGCATGCCCAAACCCCGCTGCGGCTTCTGTGATGGGCATCACACTCCGGTCGATTTCCACACCGCGGCTGTGGCCGGTTCGAGGGTGGGGCAAACCACTGATTTCTTTCATTTTCGGGCCTACTGACGCGCGCCGAGCCCTGCACAAGCATACCGAGCCCTGGGAGTTTCCAGCTCGTGCCTCTCTCAGGAAATAGCCACGCGTGGGGGCAGCGGCACGCTGTTGGCGGCAAGAACGCGCCGCAGCCGGTCCGGATAGTCGGTGATGATGCCGGCCACGCCCATGCGCACGAGACGGTCCATCTGGTCCGGCTCGTTGACGATCCAAGGAATCACACGAATCCCCAGCGCGCTCGCCTCGGCGATAGACTCGCTTGCCAGATCCGCGAAGGCGGGCGACCAGACGCCACAGTCGGCTGCCGCCACGAGCCGTGGCACCGATCCGCCGAATTCGTTCACGTCGAGGCCTGCGGTCCACGGCGAAGCTCCCGGTTTGCCCCGCTGCATCGTGTCGTAATCAGGTTGCTCCGATGTCAGGCCGCCGCGGAGGATGTCCGGTTCGACACGGCGCAGCACGCGCAGGATTCGCCAATCGAACGATTGGATGCTGACACGCTCTGCAAGGCCTGCCTCGCGCACGACCGCAGCCACCGCTTTGGCGAAGGGCTCGGGCTCAGGCACATCGGTACCCGACGCGGGCGTTAACTTCGTCTCGATGTTGAAACGGATATGGTCCGCATGCTTGCTCAACGCGAACACCTCCGCGAGTGTCGGGATATGGGCGCCATCCTGCGGTCGTTGCTCGGGCAAGCTGGCGGCATAGGCAGTCCCCGGCTTGAGCCGGCCCACGTCGTAGCGTTTGAGCTCTTCCAGGGTGAGAGAATAGATTGCCGGCCCGCGCCGGGAGAGGAAAGCGCCGTCGGGTCCGCGGGTGGTATCGGGGTTGAGCCGTTCGTCGTGATGGACGACGACAACCCCGTCTTTGGTCATGCCCACGTCCAACTCCAGGGTGGTAACGCCGATTGCCAGAGCCGTGCTGAAGGATTCAATCGTGTTCTCCGGAGCGAGACCGCGCGCGCCGCGGTGGCCCTGAAGATCGAAAACGATTGCCGGGAGGCGTGCAGCGCGAGTTATCATAGGTTTCCGATCAGCGATTTCACCGCGACGTCCGCGCGTCAAGGGCGATTGCCGCGCAAACGTCGAAAGCCGCGGTGAAACCGGATAGGAACGCTCGAGATCAAGCGCCAACACGCCAGATGGTGAGCTCAGCACAGATCTTGTCGTGGCTGACGCTGGCCTACGGCTTGGCCGTGCCGGTCATCGCCGTCATCTATTGGCGCGCCTATGGCCCGTCGAACTTTTTGTGGCTTTCCGACATCGGACTTGTCCTCACGCTTGTCGCCTTGTTGAGCGGCAGTCGCTTGCTCGCCAGCATGACGGCGGTTGGCGTGCTGGCGCTCGAGCTCGCATGGACCATCGATTTTTTAGCCGGCGGCCGGCTCATCACCATCGCCGCCTATATGTTCGATACGAAACTACCGCGCCACCTGCGGGCTCTGTCTCTTTTTCATCTCGCGATGCCGCCCACGCTGCTCTTCCTCGTCTACCAATTCGGCTATGACCGACGTGCCCTGATCTATCAAACCCTGCTGACCTGGGCCGTGCTCATCGTCACTTACCTGACAACCGATCCGGCGAAGAACATCAATTGGGTCTTTGGCCCGGGCAGCAAATCGCAACGCGTTTTGCCGCCGTTGCTCTATCTCGGCCTCGAAATGGCGATCATTCCGATATGCGTCTTTCTACCAACGCATCTGCTTCTGGATTACTTCTCTTGAGCCTTGGCGACCGAAAGGAATGACGGGCAGCGAGATCACCCTCCGCTGCGCGACGACCAGAGCTCGCTGTCGGGGCGGTCCAGCAAATTGATCGCCTTGCGCAGGGCGTCGATGTGCGGCGCCGGCCCGTCCGCAGTCAGCGTCCAATAATGTGTGTGACTAAATCGCCGCGCCTGGCCGCGCAGCGCCTTGAGATCGATATCGAGGACGCCCGGGCCGAAGACCGGTGCGGCCGGGCCGGAAATGATGTCGCCCTGGAAGATCATCCGGTGCGGATCATGGATGTTGGTCCAGCGCACGGCCGCGAACGGCGCGGCGTGATGCATCGCCCATTTCCGGTCGGCGACGAAATAGGAGAACAGTCCCTCCGGCGGCCCCCACACCTCCGCGCCGGGAGGATCCCGTCCGGCGACAATTTTCTCCCGCTGTTCGGATTCGATTTTCTGGAAGTGCGGCGGGTCGGTCGGAAACAGCCAGCGCGCCTTCTTGTCGGCGAGATCGGTCTCGTCCCGGGCCAGCAGGAAGGCGGCATGCGCCAGCGGCGAGCCGAGCGTCACCAGATCCGAGATGAGCCACTCCTCGCGGGGCGCCCGCTCGCGCCTTGTTCCGTCCTCGCCTTCCGCGCCGGTTCGTAAACTCAGACGAAACGCACGTTGCGCCTCGCGATAGGCGAGCCACTTCGCCGGCGTCCCATCGGCAAGCTCATGCGCCGCCTGTTCCACTGCTCGCAATTTGCGGAAAGTGGCCTCGTCTTCACCAATTCGCAGGGACTGCTCACGTACAGCCCACAGCAGCGACACCAGATCGTAGGCGATGATCGTGCCGAGGCTGTGCGCGACGAGGATGATGCGGTTGTACGCGCCGCTGGCGTGCAGGTCGCCCAGAAGTTTGAGGCCGCGCTCGCGCACCGCGCGGCGCATGGCGATGTTGCGCGGGTCGGCGCGAACGTAGCGAGCGACATCTCCGATATAGGGCGAGACGATGTATTGCATGACCCAACCGACGAGAACGGCCGCGGCGGCAAAGACCGCGTGCCACACGCCGCCGGGCCAGGGCGAGAGCGCAAGCAAAGAAAGGATCGCTACGAGGACGGCGGCGGCCCACAGCACTAGCCATGCGCCCACCAACCCCTGCGGCACCTGGCGAGGCCAGCGCAAAAGCAGCGTGCGCAGCCAATCCCAGACCTCGTGGACGGTCGTCCCCTCGGCGAGATCCGCCCAATGGAATTCGAAGAAATCGACGCGCGGACCCTTGGCTTGCGGATTTGCCGGCGACTTCGTCCAGCGCGTGGTGATGCGGCGCAGTTCGAGCGAGCCGGTCACCTCATCCGGTTTGATCCAGATATCTCCGGGTTGCTCGTCAGGCGGTGAAGGCCAATGGACGTCGGCGTCCGTTACCCAGGCGGCTTCGACGAAGCCGCGCAATGTCTCCATTGGGATCTGTTCACCCATGCCGTGGGTGATGACCACTGCAATCTTCTTGCGTCGCTCGACCACACAGCGCTCCGCAGTCCCGATGGCCAAACTTGCTTGGGCTCGTGCGGCCTGAGGATACTTCGATCGGCGGACGGATGC
>DASQXF010000215.1:0-7922 GCA_035639895.1 Xanthobacteraceae bacterium | reverse complement strand
TTGGGTCGCCTCGATCGCGGCGAAGCTGCCGGCCGGAACGATCAGCATTGCTGTCTCCTAGTTCGTGCAATTGTCATCTCTCGCGTGATCCATCCATCCGTCATGGCCGGGCTTGTCCTGGCCATCCACGTCTTATCGCGCCACCAAATAAGACATGGATGCCCGGCACGAGACCGGGCATGACAAGACCGCGTGACCAACGCCCGAACCTCTGCCTGCGCGCCGTCACGCGGCGCTCTTGGGCGCAAAGCTTGGGTGAATCACGGCGCCATCACGGGTGAGCGCCGTCGCCTTCACGATGTCATCGTCCCAATTGACCGCAAGCGCCTTTGCGTTCTTGTCCACCAGGATCTCGAGGAACGCGAAGAGGTTCCTGGCGTACAGGCTCGAGGCGGATGCAGCGATGCGGCCCGGCACGTTGCGATGCCCGACGATCTTCACGCCGCCGGCCTCCGCGACTTCACCGGGCTTTGCGAGTTCACAATTGCCGCCGCGCTCGACGGCGAGATCGACGATCACGGAACCCGGGCGCATCGAGGCGACCATCTCCTTGGAGATGAGGCGGGGGGCCGGGCGACCCGGGATCAGTGCCGTGGTGATGACGATGTCCTGCTTCTTGATGTGCTCGGAGACGAGGGTAGCTTGCTTGGCCTGATACTCCTTCGACATCTCCTTGGCATAGCCGCCCGCGGTCTCGGCTTGCTTGAACTCCTCGTCCTCGACGGCGATGAATTTCGCGCCGAGACTCTCAACCTGTTCCTTGGCCGCCGGCCGCACGTCGGTGGCGGTGACGATGGCGCCGAGCCGGCGCGCGGTCGCGATCGCCTGCAGCCCGGCGACTCCCGCGCCCATGACGAACAGCTTAGCGGCCGGCACCGTGCCGGCCGCCGTCATCATCATCGGCAACGCGCGACCAAATTCGGCGGCGGCATCGATGACAGCACGATAGCCCGCGAGATTGGCCTGGCTGGAGAGCACGTCCATGACCTGCGCGCGAGTGATGCGCGGCAACAGCTCCATGGCGAAGGCGACGATGCCGGCATCGGCCATGGCCTTGAGCGCGGCGTCCTCGCCATAGGGATCCATCATGGCAACGACGAGCGCGCCCTTCTTGTAGCGGGCAAGGTCGGAGGCCGCCGGCCGGCGAACCTTAAGCACCACGTCGGCATCCCTGACAGCGGCGTCGGTCACGGTTGCGCCGGCGGCGGCGAATTCGGCGTCGGGGATGCCGGACTTCGTTCCGGCGTCCGGCTCGATGGCGACATCGGCGCCGAGGCCCTTCATCTTCTTGACCGTTTCCGGCGTGGCGGCGACCCGGTTTTCAGTCGGGTCGATCTCGCGCGCTACGGCAATGCGCATTCACCCGCCTCCTCGTGGACCGGCAATGCCTAGCCCGCTTCAGCCACCAGAGGCGAGCGCGAGCGTGATCAGCGAAATGATCACCATGACAACGCTGGGCATCCGCGCCCCGCTCAAAAAGCCATGGAAGGCGACGATGGTCGCGATCACGAAAATCGCGAATGCAAGCAGCCAATGCCCGGCGACACCGCCGATCGCCAGCCCCAGGACAATGTTGGCCACATGCGCGCCGCCGACCACGATCCAATGAACAAAACGGTCGTACATCGCCACATGCGCCGGAAGATCATTGCCCTGCGCGGTGGCGTATTCGACCTCTGCGTGGTCGGCCATTTGCTCCTCCACCCTTGCGTCCTGTCCCGGCAGGCGGGGATTAGCGCAATTGCCCTTTGAGGGCAACGGCGCATCTGCGGGCATGATGCTTCCTTCGGCGTGCTTGTCGGCGAGCTCGCAGTGGCGAGCTGGGCGAGATTCTACGCCGCGTCGATGACATCGGCAGCTCGGCGCTTCACCGCTCGGACGCGGGCTGATCGAGACCGGCTGTCGCGAGCACAGCGGTCTGCCGCTCGGCCACGCCGCGGATCGAAAAATCCTCGATGGCTTGGTTGAACAGCTTGTGAAAATTGAGCTCGGCGCGCAGGTGCAAAAACACCGCGCCCAATCCGATCGCAGCCCGGTCCATGAATACGAACTCGCGCGGCACGGTGACCGGGCCTCTCTGCTTGAGCGCTTGGTGCACGCGAAACGCCTCGCGCCGGCCGTATTCGGCCGGCTTGGTGCCGTCGGCAAGGCTGCGCACCCGATCGTCCAACAGCGGTCCGTAGATGAACCGCGCCCAAATGTTCAAGATGTCGATCAGTTCCCGGTTGAGGCGCTTGAAGCCCCAGGTCTCGTAGGCGTGCACGATGAGATCGGCATCTGCTTTGAGCAGGCCGTGATAGAGATCCACTACGCCGCCGACGAACTTCGGCGCAAAAATGCGAATGCATCCGTAGTCCAGAAGGTTGATGCCGGCGGGGCGGCCGTCCACGTCGAACACGGTGTAATTGCCAAGATGCGGATCGCCATGGATCACGCCAAAACGGCTGAACGGCCACCACCAGGCGGCAAACATCGCGCGGCCGAGCCGGTTACGCGTGGCGAGATCGGCTTTCGTGTGTTCGAGCAGGCGACGGCCTTGCAGCCAATCGAGGGTGAGCAGGCGGCCCGTCGAGAGGTCCGACCATACTTGCGGCACGCGGATCGCATCGATGCCATCGAGCATCCTGCGGTAGAGCATGACGTGCTTGGCTTCGCGGCGGTAGTCGAGCTCCTCGCGGATGCGCGCGCCGATTTCCTTGGCGATTTCGGTGGTATCGATGACCGGGTCCATGCGCCGGTGAATGGCGAATACCAGCTGCAGCTGCCGCAGATCCGCCTCGACCGCCGACTGCATGTCCGGATATTGCAGCTTGCAAGCCAGCTCGGCGCCGTCGTGGGCGCGCGCGCGATGCACTTGCCCGAGCGAAGCGGCGGCGGCGGGATGGTGCTCGAAGCTCGAGAATCTCTTCTGCCAGTTGGGCCCGAGCTCCGCGGCCATGCGACGCTTGACGAAGGCCCAGCCCATGGGGGGCGCCTCGCTTTGCAGCTTGATCAGCTCGGCGGCGTATTCCGGCGGCAAGGCGTCGGGGATGGTAGCCATGAGTTGGGCCACCTTCATGATCGGGCCTTTGAGCCCGCCGAGGGCCGCCGCGAGCTCGAGGGCATTCTTGCCGCGGTCGAGCGTGATCCCGAACAATCGCGCTCCCGCGATGCGCGCCGCCACCCCGCTCATATTGGTGCCGACCCGCGCATAGCGCGCGGCGCGGGCGGAGAAACGGTTGGCTTCGCGGTCGGTCATGGCTGATTCGGTTGCTCGCGCCGGATTACACGCGTCGTGCTGGAGCCGCCCGACTTCCCCGATATGTTGTTCTCGAGCCATTACACAAGGCCGTTGTTGTCGCCGTTCGCGGGTCGAGCATCATATTGGTGGCGGCCACGGTCAGGACCTCGCAACGAGATGGAAGGGTCGCTCGTCAGGTCCAGTCGAGGAGCTCTTTAGCGTCTTTGACGAGGCGTTCATTTAGGACGGGCCCCTGCCATTGCGCTGGCTTTGGGCGCATGCCGACCTGATCGCGACCGGAAAAGATTTCGGTGACCGCGTGGAAGCCGAGGGCGCGGTAGACTTCGAACTGCTCCTCGGAGAACAGTTGATCCGCCGTCGTTTCATGCGGATAGGTCGGAAAGCGTCGCTTGTAGTCGACAATGTAGTCGTTCTCGTCGCCCGTGATCGACGACTTCACATAGATCAATATGCCGTTGCGGCCCTGTGGGTAGCTGATCTCGCCGACCGCACAGTGCGGGCCATGAGGCGCAGCATTTGGCGGCAAGCCGCCGGTCTCCGCAATCTCCTTCGACGCCGCTCGCGTTGCATCGCGAATCTCGGCCCAGGGCAGATCGATCAATACGCCGAGATCGATACGCGCGTAACGCTGCAAAGCAACGAGTGAACGGAAGGACATCTCGGCATCGGCTTCCGCATCGACTGCGATGATTAACTGGCAGCGCCGTCGCAATAGCTCGTAGATGCCCAAATTTTCGATGTGTCCGCCATCGGTCAGATAAATCGTATTGGAGGTTTCTCGCATCAGCCCCAGCAATTCCTGCAGGAAATAGAATTGATCGAACACCGAGGCGAAGATGGAGGAGGGCTTGCGGTCCTTGGCGAGCTGCCGCGGATTGGCTGCCCAGTATCCGAGTCTGACGTTGAGAATAGCGAGCGTCGGCGTCAGCGCCTTGATGCTGCTGGCGCCCATGTTGGACGACGCCGCGGCTCCCGAGATGGCCATTGCCGTAGCCAAGTCGAGCTCCTTGACTGCGTCCTCGAGTTCCTCGGTCCTCACGTATTGAGTCGCAGCGCTGCCGATAAATTTGGGGCTCAACAGAAAGAAATCCGCATTCCGACCTCGGCGGTTGGCGTATTTCGATCCCTGAATATTCAACGCGGTATTGATGAGGTGGAAAGGCGTATCGACGCAAGAGATTTCACTCAACTTGAAGCGGTCAAGCGGCGCGAGCTCGACGTTTTCGTATTTTAAGCGTTTGAACGCTGCAGGATCGCTTAGCGGCGCGGATTGGAGCTTGGACCCCGGTGCGAGATGCCGAGCTACGATGGTTGTGGGATCGAATAGGAAAGCTTTGCTCAACCGATCGCGATAGAGACGATGAAGAGAATTCGCATTCGGAGCGAGAAAGAGAGAAAGAAGGAACAGTTCGATACCCGTTACAAGATAGAACCACCCGATTGGGGTTTTGTGGCCGAACCAATGTTGCGAAATATCGCTGAGCCAAAGCGGCGCATGATAATTCGAGCCGCTCGACTTCACGTAATCGGGATCGAGGTCCTTAATGCCCGCGAAACACAGGTACAGATATGCCATCCACAACAGGAACGGGATCGCGGCTCCGGCGATGTAAACCGCCGCCTTTCCGGCCGCGCGGGATGCGAGGGCACCTAGATTCGGCCTCTCATTACCCTGGCCCAATAGGCGACCGATGTGGCGGCTGAAGAAGGCGACTGCAGCCGAGAATGGCGCCAGCACGGCAGCTAACGCTTGGAGCCACTCGGCGAAGCTCGCAAGAATTCCGCCCTGGCGGTTAGCCGACTTGAAAATGCCATCCAGTACGAGCGGCTGCAGTTCGCAGAACGCAATAGCTATCAAAATGATGAGGACCACCGCGGACAGCACGGTCCAGGAAGAACCGATTTCCGCGGCCCAGCCGCTAATCTCCAACGATCGCCAGAGCGCCCACACGAGCAGCAACAGGACGAACAGGTACAGCACAATCAAACTGACGCCGAAATGATCGGCGTTAAAGGCTTCGGGAAGCGTGGTGCCGGTTAGCGAAATGTGTAGGCTTTCTGAATCCGGCTTGAAGAAGATTGTGATCGCCGCAAGGACCAGCAACCAAGGCAGAATGAGCAACGCGTTGGCGAGCAACCCACGCAGATAGATGGCCACGTTGTAGAAGATGTTGATGATCCCCTGCGGGAACAAATAATTGGAGTGATTGCGGATGTGCTGGACGCCGTACGGCTCGTCCTGCGTCAGGCTGCTCGTGAACGGAAAGGCACCCTTCGAACGGCTCATCGCGACCGATAAGGAAGTGCCGATGTAGCCTCCGCCCGACACCGTGGAAAGGTAATCGATCTTCTTCAGAACACCGGTCTTGTCGAGCGCTTGCAATGCCCCGAGACAAAAAGATGCGGAGCGAATGCCGCCACCAGACAACGCAAGGCCGGCGAGACCTGACCTCAACGTTGGCCGCATGATCGGTTCGCCGTCGCTGCGCTTGTCGCTTTCCTGCGCCACAAGGAGGGGCGCAGACGACGCCGTTCCAGAATCATGTTCGGAGTTCGAATTGGAATTCGTGCTGGACTCAAGCTCGAGCTCGACCTCGCCTCTGTCGAACCGCCGCCGACGCTGATTGATTGCCTGAACTTCTTCCTTGAAAATCTCGTGAAAGCGATACGTTCTGGTGACCGGCATGGCAGCCCCACTGCTCTCACCGTTACCAAATTATCGCTCGGTTTAAAATCCTAGATTGTAGAATCCCACGTTACACGCTCAGGCGCTAACGGCGATATTGCGATACATCGGGAGCTAGGAACCTCGGTCCAGCTCCTCCAGCTCATCGATCATCCGTTCGATCACGCCAAGTCCACCCTGCCAGAACGCGGAATCGCGGGCGTCGAGACCAAAGGGCGCCAGCAGCTCGGAATGGTGTTTGGTGCCGCCGGCCGCGAGCATTTCCAGATAGCGCTCGGCGAAGCCTTCCGCCGCTTTCTCGTAAACCGCGTAAAGCGAGTTCACCAGGCAATCGCCGAAGGCATAGGCGTAAACGTAGAACGGGGAGTGCACAAAATGCGAAATATAGGCCCAGAAGGTCTCGTAACCCGGCTTGAGCTCGATCGCTTCTCCGAGGCTCTCCCGCTGCACCTCGAGCCAGAGCGCATCGAGACGCTCGACGGTCACCTCGCCGCTGCGGCGCTCCGTGTGGACTTTGCGCTCGAATGTGTAGAAGGCGATCTGCCGCACCACTGTGTTGATCATGTCCTCGACCTTGGCGGCGAGCATGGCCTTGCGCTGCTTGCGATCGGCCTTGGCGAGGAGCTTCTTGAAGGTGAGCATTTCGCCGAACACGCTCGCAGTCTCGGCGAGAGTGAGCGGCGTCGGCGCCATCAGCGAGCCCTTCGGCGCGGCGAGCACTTGATGCACGCCGTGCCCGAGCTCGTGCGCGAGCGTCATCACGTCGCGTGGTCTGCCCTGGTAGTTGAGCAGCACATAGGGGTGGGCCGAAGGCACGGTCGGATGCGAGAACGCGCCGGGCGCCTTGCCTGGGCGCACCGGAGCATCGATCCAGTGTTCCTTGAAGAAGCGCTCCGCGATTGCCGCCATCTTCGGCGAGAACGCGCCATAGGCGTCGAGCACGGTCGCCTGCGCTTCGCTCCAGCCGATCGTGCGGCTTGCAACCGTCGGCAGCGGCGCGTTGCGGTCCCAGTGCGGCAGCCGCTTCTTGCCGAACCAGCGCGCCTTGAGCGCGTAATAGCGATGTGACAGCCGCGGATAGGCCGCCCGCACCGCTTGGACCAAGGCCTCCACCACCTCGGGCTCGACGCGATTCGACAGGTGGCGCGCGTCGGCGACATCGGCAAAGCCCCGCCAACGATCGGAGATTTCCTTGTCCTTGGCGAGGACGTTGGTGATCAGTGCGAATGTCCGTAGGTTTTCCCTGAAGGTTTTGGCGAGCGCCTGTGCCGCCGCCTTGCGCGTCGCCGACCTCGGATCCTGCAGGAGATTGAGCGTTGGCTCGATCGCGAGCGACTTCGAGCCGACCTTGAAACGAAGACTGGCGATATTCTCGTCGAATAGGCGAGTCCAGGCCGAGTAACCTGTCACCGATTTTTCGTGAAAGAGTTGTTCGACGCGATCCTCGAGCTGGTAGGGCTTTTCCTTACGAATGTCTTCGATCCAGGGCCGGTAATGGGCCAGCGCGCCGTCTTGCATAGCGGCTTCGAGCTTGGCGTCGTCGAGCCGATTGAGCTCGAGCGTGAAGAATAAGAGATGCGTGGAGGCGGCCGTGACCCGCTCCTGTACATCGGCGTAGAACTTGGCGCGCGCGGGATCGACCGTATCGCCGGCGTGGAGGAGTCCCGCATAGGACGTGAGACGCCCGAGGAGATCGTCAAGGGCCTCGTAGCGCTTCACCGCCGCGGCCAGCGCCGCGCCGGCCGCGGGGTCGTCGGCGAGCGCCGCCAGCTTGCCTTTGTAGGCCTGCTCGAATGCGAGGCTTTCGGCAGCACCGCGATCGAGATCGCGCTTGACCTGCGGATCATCGAGCCCGGCGTAAAGATCCGCGAGATTCCATTCCGGCAACGCGCCGAGACGGGGCACGCCAGGAGTCTTGCGTGCTCGATGAGCAGACGAGCGTTTGGGTCGTGCAGACATGACAAGTTGCGAAGGACCTGCGCGTGCCAACGTCAC
>DASQXF010000214.1:0-4496 GCA_035639895.1 Xanthobacteraceae bacterium | reverse complement strand
TCGCGTCAACAGCCACAGCGCGCGTGCCGCCGTCCCCACGACCGCGATGCCCTTGTTCTTGCGGATGGCCCGGATTGCCGCTGTCGCGACGGTATCGAGGTCGGTAAACATCCATTCGGGCGGCAGCTTTTCCGCTTCGTGGAGTTCGTCCACCAGGGGCGTGTGAGCGAATCCCGGGCACAAGGCGGTGACACCGAAAGCGGAATTGCCATACTCCGCGCGCAGCGCCGCGCTCAGTCCCACCAGAGCGAACTTGCTGGTCTGATAGGCGGCCGCCTTGCGCGTGCTCAGCAGGCCGAAGATGCTGCAGACGTTGAGAATGTGCGCCTCGTTCGCCCGCAAAATAGGCAAGAATTCGCGCACCAGCTGGATCGGCGCCATTAGATTGACAGCGAGCAGGCGATTCCACTCATCGCTGCTCATTTGATGCGTCGGTCCGCGGTGGGCAACGCCCGCGTTGTTGACGAGGATATTTAATCGACCCCATCCGCGCAGCACGTTTTCCACCAAAGCGGTGATCTCTTTGGGCTGCGCGAGATCGCAATGCACGGTCCGTACGTCGACGCCGTGCCGGCGGGCCTCGCTCGTCACTAGATCGATTTTGCGGTCATCGATATCGACCAGACAAAGATCGACGCCTTCGCGAGCGAGTGCCAGCGCGATCGCGCGTCCGATTCCGGATGCGGCCCCGGTCACCAGCGCCTTCTTTCCGCGCAACACTTTCATCGGGTCACGACGTGGTGTTACCTGCCACTGACGACGGGCGAGCTCCCAAGACCCGCGTCATGGTTTGCTCGACGGCCGGGGCGCAAGTGATGGTCCCGACCGAGGCGAAGGCGAATGAGCAGGCGACCAGCTTCATGATCGTTGCTCGCAAACCAGTTGGTCGGCGACACTGTATCACCGCGATGCGCTCCCTTCGACGGCCGCGCGCCAGCGCAGCCTCCGCGGCTCAGATTGAAACTGCCGGCCTGGGCCGCTAGGCTTCGTGCGGGCGATGTTTGCCTTGAATGTAGAACCGAATAAGACTCATCCATAAGCGAGCCGGATTTGCGCTCCCCGGCTCTTCAAAGCGCTCGCTCGCACTGCGGAGACGTCCTGAGCGCGATGTTGAACGAGCAAGCATCCGGTGCAGATCCGGTCTATGTCCACAAACCATCGCTGATGGGCGCGGCCTGGCAGCTTTGCCTGCGCCCCGACGCGCTCGAATGGCAGAGAGGTCGGTACAGCGGCCGCATTCCGTATGCGGGCATCACCCGGGTGCGGCTGTCGTTCCGCCCGGCAAGCATGCAGACGCGGCGCTTCGTTACTGAGATTTGGTGGACGGGCGGTCGTCGGCTGTCGATTCCTTCGACTTCAAGGCGATTGCCAGTCGAGTGGTACCCGCAAGATCGCGCCTACGGCGCCTTCATCCGCGAACTCAACCGGCGCATCGCGGCCGTTGGCGGGCCGGCCGCCGTCGTAACCGGCGTGCTGGCCTTTCTCTATTGGCCCGGGCTCGCGCTGTTCGCCGCCGTGGCACTCGCCATTGCGGCGCTTACGGTGCGGGCGCTCGAGATCGGCGACTATGCCGGCGCGGCGTTGCTGGGCGGATTGTTCGCCCTGTTCGTGTGGCAGAGCGGGATCTTCTTCAAGCGCAATCGGCCCGGTCGCTACCGGCCGGAGGCTGTACCGAACGATCTCGTGCCGCAGTAGTGCGTCGGTAGCCCGCGATGGCGCGCGCATGCTGGGCTGCGGAAATTCGGCGGCTTAGAGACGTACCAGGATGCAAGCGCCTCAGTTTCGCACCACCAGCACCGAGCACTTGGCGTAGCGGACCACGTGGCCGGCATTGGAGCCGAGAAAATAGGTGCGCACCGCGTGCCGGTGCGGCCGGTGCGAACTCATGACGATGAGATCGGGCTGCATGGCGTTCGCTTCCTCGAGGATCTCCTGGTAGACGCCGCCCTGGCGTACCGTCGAGGAGACCCGCGAAGACGGCAGACCGGTCTCCTTGACGACGATCGAGAGCGCATCTTCCGCCGCCTTGCGTTGCTGGACCTCGAAGTCGGGCGGCACGTACTCGGCGAGCATCACCGGCGTGAGTGGCAGCACGTTAATGAAGCGGATCATGCCCTCGGTCGAAGCCGCCATCATCAACGCGGCTGAAACCGCAGGCTTGGCCAGGTCCGGATCCGCGAGATCGATCGGAACCAGGATTTTCTTGTACATGGCACCGTTCCCTATGGCTGGCGTTTTCGGACATATTGCCACGCCTGCGGGTGAGCCGTGAATGGTTGGGTATCGATACCGCCGGAGGCGATGACGGAGCCGAGCCGGGGTGGCCTCCGCGAAAGGGCGTATCCCATTCGGCGATGGGGCAGGAGCCCCCTCGCGCTGTTCACACCCGATCGGCCTCGGCGAGCGAGCGGGGGCTAACGAACCGCTCGAGCCGCCCGCCATGGGGATGCAGCTTGCGCCAGTCTTTGCCGGCAAAATCGATCACCACGAGACCGGAGGTGGGCAGGCCTTCGTTGAGCCGCTCGCGGGTTTCGACGTCGCCGGAGGCGATCAGCCGCCGCGCCGCGTCATGCAGCCCCGGGTTGTGGCCGATCATGAGCAACGTGCGCACGGTCGGCGCGGTGCGTTTCGCCAGCGCGATGATTGCCTCGGCGCCGGCGTTATAGAGCCGATCCTCGTAACCTACGCGCGGCGGCGTCGGCAGCGCAGCGGCGACGCGTTCCCACGTCTGCCGCGTGCGCTCGGACGTCGATACCAGCACGAGATCCGGAATGAGCGCGTGGTGCGCCATGTAGACGCCGATGACAGGGGCATCGCTCTTGCCGCGGGCATTGAGGCGACGCGCGTGGTCGCTCGTGCCCGCTTCGGGTTTTTCCGACTTCGCGTGTCGCAGCAGCATCAGGCGCATGGCATCGATTTCCCGCGCCGCGCAGTCTAGCATGCCGCCGGCAAGTTAACCTGCGGGGGACGAAAACGTGAACGCCGCTGAGCGAGGGTCCTACGTGCCGACCTGGTACACGGCGAGCATGGTGCCGGCGCCTGCGCGCCCCCCGCTCACCTACGAGCTCGATGTCGATGTCTGCGTCATCGGCGCCGGCCTTGCCGGGCTGACGACCGCGCGCGAGATCGCGCGGCGCGGGTGGTCGGTCGCGGTATTGGAGAGCCGCCGCATCGCGTGGAGCGCGTCCGGCCGCAACGACGGCTTCGTGCTGCCCGGCTTTGCGGCGCCGATGGAACAGGTGGTGAGCCGGGTCGGCTTTGAGCACGCCAAGGCGCTGTGGGCGCTCTCGGAGATGGGCCTCAGATACGTCGCCAACACCATTGCCGAGGCGCGGTTGCCGGGCGTTGCCCCGATCGCCGGTTGGCTCAGGGCATCCAAGGTCGATGACAGCGAGCAACTCCTCGACGACGCGCAGCACTATGCAGAGGATTTCGGCACTGAGATCGAGCTATGGCCGACCGAACGGGTCAGGGACGTGCTCAAGACCAATCACTACTTTCATGCCCTGCATCTGCCGCGCGCGTTTCACATCCATCCGCTCAATTACGCGCTGGGGCTCGCCGAACTGGCGGAGGCAGCCGGAGCGCGCATTTTCGAGGATAGCCCCGCACTCGCAATCGACGCCGAAGGCGTCCGCAAGCGGATCGCCACGCCGGCCGGGCGCGTGCGAGCGGCCCACATCGTGCTCGCCTGCAGCGTCCATCTCGGCGCGCTCGCGCCACGAATTGCCGGCACGCTGTTGCCGATCTGGAGCTACACCATCACCACCGCGCCGCTCGGACCGCGCCTGGCTGCCGCGATCAGTTACCGCGGCGGGGTGACCGATACCGATTTGGCCAACAACCACTACCGCGTCGTCGGCAATGACCGTCTGCTGTGGTCGGGACATACCACCACGTGGGAGGCCGATCCCCAGCGCTACGTGCGCCGGTTGCAGGAGGACATCGCCGCGGTCTACCCGCAGCTCGGCGAGGTCGAGGTCGAGCACGTGTGGTCGGGCGTGCTCGGCAATGCGCTGCACCGGATGCCGCAGATTGGCGAGCTTTCCGGGGGCCTTTGGCTCGCCAGCGGCTTCGGCGGCCACGGCATCAACACCACGGCCATGGCGGGCAACGTCCTCGCCCAAGCCATTGTCGAAGGCGACGACACGTGGCGATTGTTCGCTCCCTTCGAACTCGTGTGGG
This sequence comes from Xanthobacteraceae bacterium, assembly GCA_035639895.1. Classification (GTDB taxonomy): domain Bacteria; phylum Pseudomonadota; class Alphaproteobacteria; order Rhizobiales; family Xanthobacteraceae; genus VAZQ01. Next base: position 311 of record DASQXF010000214.1, on the reverse strand, counting down.
CGGGTGGTCGTGTCGGACGCGCGGCGATGCAGGTCCTTTACTGGTGGGTTGATAGCCGCGAACGTCTGGCGGCGCGGGCGGCGCGTCAGCGCGAGGAGGAAGACCGGCGCGTGGCGGAGCACGCGGCATTGCGCGAAGGGGAACATGAGGTGGGCGTCGAGGCGCGGCTCGGTGCGGTGGTGCCGCAAGCGGAACTGCCGGCCGAGCCCGAGCTTGCGGAATTGCCCGCCGATCCGCTCGCACCGAAGGACGTTGCTTCGATCGACCGCGCCGGGATCGACGCGCCACTCGCGGCGCGCACCCCGGAGTAA
>DASQXF010000213.1:0-4798 GCA_035639895.1 Xanthobacteraceae bacterium | reverse complement strand
CCTATCGCGAACGCGACGCAAGCAAGCTCAGCCGCACCATGCTCACTCGTCTGGCTGACGCCGAGGCCATGAGCCTCGATGATTATCGCAACGATCTCGCCCAGCGCGACAAGGCGCGTGCGCTCTATGCCGAGTTGGCAGCGGACTGCGATGCCTGTGTCAGCCTCTCCGCCCCCGCTGCCGCGCCGCTCGGGCTCCACTCGACGGGCGATCCGGCTTGCACGTCGCACGCCTCATTGCTCGGCATCCCGGCGATTTCGCTTCCCCTGCTGCAGGACGACGGGCTGCCGCTCGGCCTGCAAGTGACGGGATTCACGAACCGGGATGCGGACGCCTTTGCTGCGGCGGCCGCAGTCAAGGCGCTGTTTTGATCTTCTGAGCTGCATGTGCCCTCCACGAATTCGGTCTGCCGGGCTTGACCCGGCAATCCGCGTTCTTTGCAAGAGAGAGTCCTTAAGAAAATGATGGACCCGCGGCTCAACCACGGGTGACGAAAAGGGCAAGCGGCACAACAGAATAGCAGGAGAATAGACAATGAAACTTGCCGTGCCCGACATGATCTCGAACTCGTATTTCCCCGCGATCGCCGCGATCGAGTTGGGCTGCTTCAAGCAGGAAGGCATCGATGTCTCGCTCGAGCTGATCTTCCCGGTCGACAAGTCTTACGCGGCATTGCGCGACGGTACGGTCGATTTCGTCGGCGGATCCGCGCATTCCGCGCTGTCGGCGTTTCCGGCCTGGCGAGGCGCCAAGCTTCTCTGCGCACAAGCGCAAGGCATGTACTGGTTCCTGATCATGCACAAAGATTTCGGCGCCAAGCGCGGCGATCTCAGCGTGGTGAAGGGGCGCAGCATCGGCGCGGCTCCATGGGTCGAGATGGGGCTGCGCCGTCTCCTCATCGAGGCCGGCATCGATCTCACGCGCGATCAGGTAACGATTGCGCCGGTGCCGGGCGCGCAAGGCGCGGGCGTCAATTTCGGCGTCACCGCGGCGAAGGCGCTGGAGGCGCGCAAGATCGACGGCTTCTGGGCGAACGGCATGGGCGCCGAGGTGGCGGTGCGTCGCGGCGTCGGAACCATGGTGCTCGATGTGCGGCGCGGCGACGGGCCAAAGCCGTGCTTCAACTACACCATGGCCTCGATTGCCACGACCGACCGCTTGATCGAGCGCTCGCCGGAGACGGCCGCTGCCGCCATACGCGCGATGATCAAGGCGCAAGCAGCCCTGAAGGAGAATGTGGCGCGCGCGACCGACATCGGCCGCAAGCTGTTTCCGCCATCCGAGGCCGAGCTCATCGCCGAGCTCATTCGGCGGGATCTCCCCTATTACGATGCGTCGATCTCGCGAGACTTCGTCGCCGGCATGAACCAATTCTCGCGCGACGTCGGCATCCTCAGCGGCGATGCGCCCTATGAGGGCGTTGTCGCCGCGCAGTTCTCGCATTTGTGGAAGGGGTTGTAGCCTTCGAATCGGCTGATTAGTTTGGCGTCGCATCGCCGCTGTCGTCCCCGCGCATAGCGCGTCGAAGACGCGCGTAAACGCGCTTATGCTGGGGACCCATATTCCAGAGGCGGTGGTCATGGGCCCCCGCTTGCGCGGGGACGACAGTGTATGAGCTGATGAGTCGGATCGATATCACTCGCCTGCCAGCGGCGGCAGATTGAGGGCGGCGTCGACCAGCGCGCCCGCCTGCTTGAAATCGAAATTGCGATAGACGTTCTGCTTCACCAGGAAGGAGGCGCCGCCGTAGAACTTCTCGTACTGCTGGTGGCGGCTGCCGAATTCCGATCCGATCAAGTCCCAGGCAAGCCGCATCAACGCCACCTTGCTTTTCGCGTCTGAGGAGGCCGCGCGCATGTAGCGCTCGATATCGCGCGAGGCCTCCGCGCTCTCGAAATCGCGCAGTGAGGACGGCAAGGTAATCATGGCGGAGCCGGCAAGCTCGCGGATGATTTCGAGCATGCGGCCATTGAGTTCCGATTGCAGGGCCATCGCCGAATAGAGGGCAGTCTTCGACGGCCAGAGCACGCCGTCCTTGTCGATGACCGCCGTGACCTCATGCGCGAGAAGCATGTGCTCGTAGATCGAGACCCAAGCGGCCAGCTCGCCCATCATGATCTGCACCGCCGGATTGGCGATGTTGCCGGTCATCTCGTTCATGCGTTGCGCCACGCCGATCATGAAGCGCAGTTTGATGACGTAACGCACTTGCGCCTGGTGGTTGCCGTAAAGATGCGACGGCGTCTTCCACCACTGGTCGCGCGATAGGTCGAGGTTGCGATAGATGAAGACCCGCTCCCAGGGCACGAACACGTTGTCGAATACGACGTAGCTGTCGCTTTCGTCGAAGCGGCTCGATAGCGGATAGTCGAACGCGTTCGTCGCTCCCATCGCGAACGGACGCCGCGGATAGAGCTTGACCCCCGTCGCGTTGACGGGGACTGCCAAGCAGTTGGCGTAGTTCTCGTCGCCCGGCTGCAGCGGATGGATGCAGCTCAGGTGGATGACATCGGAAATCGCGCCGCCCGTGGCGAGCTGCTGCGCGCCGGAGATGACGATGCCATCGTCGCGCTCCTTGACCACGCCGGCATAAAGCGTCGGATCGCTCTGCTTGTGCGCGGGCTTGCTGCGGTCGATCTGCGGCGGAACGATGGCGTAGGACGCATAGAGATGGTTGTCCCGCAGGTGTTCGTAGAAGGCGACGACGTTCTTCGCGAAGTCTCGGCTAGCTGCCGCGAACACGCTCGGCGTTGCGGCATAGCCGCAGAAAAATCCGGCGACGTGGTCGGGCGTGCGGCCCATCAGACCGAACGTCGCCTCTGCCCAGGTCTCGGAGAACAAGCGGCGCGCGCGCAGATCGGCGTGGCTATGCGGGATCTGATAGGCGCGCAGCACCGGCTCGCCGGTCTTGGGCGAGACGAAAGTCATACGCTCGCGCATCTGCGGCTCGGCCGCGATGTCGTAAAGCCGCGCGACCGAGCGCGCCGCCTCGCGGAAGGCGACGTGCGTGGTGACATCCTTGACGCGCTCGCCGTCGACGAACACCTGCCGTCCGTCCTTGAGCGAGCGAAGATAGTCGGAGCCGGTTCGCATCGGACGCGCCTTATCAGCTAGAAGATGTTCGCGTGTGCTCGAGGCACGTTCGCGCCGCATACTCGGTGCGCCCCTCTCCCCCTTGTGGGGAGGAGGTCGGGGTCGTGCCTCGGTTCGCAGGCGGCGCCAGCATCATCTCACCGCATGACCCCCGCGCAGCGCAGCCAAGCCTGCGCAGACTGCGCAAGCTTACCTGCGTGCGCCGACCCTCCCCACAAGGGAGAGGGTAGCGACCGAGTTTCTGGCTCGCGCTCATTCCCTTACGCCATTGGCGATGAGCTCGACCAGCTTGTGCGGCGTGACCGGCGTTTGCGCAATGCGCACGCCAAACGGCCGTAACGCGTCCTCGATGGCGGAGATCACCGCGGCCGCGGTCGGAATGGTGCTAACCTCGCCGGCGCCCTTGGCGCCCAGCGGATTGAGCGGCGATGGCGTCTCCTTATACAGCGTCTGAATCGCCGGCACTTCGGTGGCGCTCGGCAACAGGTAGTCGGCGAAGCTCATGGTGAGCGGCTGCCCGGTCGCGTCGTATCCCATCCATTCGAGCACGGCATTGCCGAGGCCATGCGCCACGCCACCGCGTACTTGGCCGTCGACCAGCATGGGATTGATCAATGTCCCCGAGTCCTGCAGCGCCACGTAGTTCAGAAGCTTGACGCCGCCGGTGTCGGGATCGACCTCGACTTCCGCGGCATGGCAGGCATTGGCGTAGGCGAGCGCGTCGGTGCGCCAATTCACATTGGCGTCGAGGCCCGGCTCGATGTCCGCCGGGAAGCCGTAGCCGGGCGCGCCCTTGAGGATGCGTGCGAGCTCGCCAAGCTTGATCGAAAGCTGCGGCGCGCCGACCACCCGCACCTCGCCGTTTGCGATCTCGAGATCGTGCTCCGCCGCCTCGAGCAAATGGCTCGCGAGCTTCTTCGCCTTCTCGGCGACCGCTCGTGCGGCGAGGAGCACGGATGAACCCGCAGTCACGGTTTGACGGCTGGCAAAAGCCCCGAGCCCGAGCGAGACGGCGCCGGTGTCGCCCGGCACGACGGTGATGTCCTGCGCGCGCAAGCCGAGCTCGGTTGCGCAAATCTGCGCGAGCGCAGTGCGCAGCCCCTGCCCGATTGCGGCGGCGCCGGTGCAGACGGAGACGCGTCCCGTGTTCGACACCCGCACTAGGCCGGATTCGAACGGACCACGCCCGGTACCCTTGATGCCGTGTGCAAGGCCGATGCCGATGTAGCGACCCTCTCCTCGTGCGGCGGCTTGACGTTTGCGGAAATCCTCCCAGCCCGCCGCCTGCAGCACCTGTGCTTGGCACGCGGGATAATCACCGCTGTCGTAGCACATGCCGGCACCGGAGCGGGCCTTGAGTGGCTTGGTGTAAGGCATCTTCTCCGGTGGGATGAGATTGCGCGCCCGCACCGCCGCGCGGTCGAGGCGCAGTTCGCGCGCCAATCGGTCCATGAGGCGTTCCATCGCGAAAGCCGCCTGCGGATAGCCCGCCCCGCGCACCGACGACACCGGGGTCTTATTGGTCGCGGCAACCACGACATCCATGGCCAATGCCGGAAGCATGTAGGGCCCGCTCAGCATGGATGCCGAGTTGTAAGGGATATTGACGTCCTGCAGGGCATAAGCCCCGAGGTCGTGGATCAATTGGCCGCGGATGCCGAGGAGCTTTCCCTGCGCGTCCACCGCGACATCGAGCGACCAGTAT
>DASQXF010000212.1:0-4542 GCA_035639895.1 Xanthobacteraceae bacterium | reverse complement strand
CAAATCATATAAGTGCTGGCGCAAGGAAGTGGCGAGAGAGCAGCCCGATGCGCAATTTTATTGCTCAAGCGCTCGTAGTCGTGGCAAGGCGCACCGCCGTGGATGGCTAGATCATCCGCGAACGAGGCGGTGCGCAAAGGGCCCTCGCGGCCCTTTTTGATTTTCGAGCGCAAGACGCGTGGAGTTGACCGATGACAAAGGAAATGACCGGGGCGGAAATGGTGATCCAGGCGCTCGCCGACCAGGGCGTCGAGCATGTGTTCGGCTATCCTGGCGGCGCCGTGCTGCCGATCTATGACGCGTTATTCCAACAGCAGAAGGTCCAGCACATCCTCGTGCGTCATGAGCAGGGCGCGGTGCACGCGGCCGAAGGTTATGCGCGCTCGACCGGCAAGCCGGGGTGCGTGCTGGTAACCTCTGGTCCCGGTGCCACCAATGCCGTCACCGGGCTCACCGACGCCCTCATGGACTCGACACCGCTGGTGTGCCTGACCGGGCAGGTGCCAACCCACCTCATCGGCAACGACGCATTCCAGGAATGCGATACGGTCGGCATCACGCGCCCCTGCACCAAGCACAATTATCTCGTGAAGAACGTCGCCGACCTTCCGCGCGTGCTGCACGAGGCGTTTCATATTGCCAAGAGCGGAAGGCCCGGCCCGGTGGTGGTCGACATCCCCAAGGACATCCAGTTCGCCAAAGGCATCTACTCGCGGCCCAGGGACTTCCAGCACCAGGGTTATCGGCCGAAAGTCAAAGGTGACCTCGACCGGATCAAGGCCGCGATCGAGCTTATGCGCCATGCCAAGCGCCCGCTGTTCTACACCGGCGGCGGCGTCGTCAATTCCGGTCCGGAGGCGAGCCATTACCTGCGCGAATTGGTCAAGCTCACCGGGTTTCCCATCACCTCGACGCTGATGGGGCTTGGTGCCTATGCAGCCTCCGATCCGCAATGGCTGGGCATGCTCGGCATGCACGGCACCTACGAGGCGAACATGTCGATGCACGATTGCGACCTGATGATCTGCATCGGCGCGCGTTTCGACGACCGCATCACTGGCCGGCTCGATGCCTTCTCACCCGGATCGAAGAAGGTCCACGTCGACATCGATCCGTCGTCGATCAACAAGAACGTCAAGGTCGACATTCCGATCATCGGCGACTGCGCCCACGTGCTCGAGGACATGGTGCGGCTGTGGCGCTCGACTGCGATGCATGCCGACAAAGCGGCGCTCGAGGCCTGGTGGAAGCAGATCGACAAGTGGCGCGGGCGAAAGTCGCTCGCTTATAAAAACTCGAACGAGGTGATCAAGCCGCAATACGCCATCAGCCGCCTCTACGAGCTGACCAAGGACCGCGACACGTACATCAGCACGGAGGTGGGACAGCATCAGATGTGGGCGGCGCAGTTCTACCGGTTCGAGCAGCCGAACCGCTGGATGACCTCCGGTGGTCTCGGCACCATGGGTTACGGGTTGCCGGCAGCGGTCGGCGTGCAGCTGGCGCATCCGAACTCGCTGGTCATCGATATCGCCGGCGAGGCCTCGGTGCTCATGACCATGCAGGAGATGTCGACGGCGGTGCAGTACGAGCTGCCGATCAAGATTTTCATCATCAACAACCAATACATGGGAATGGTGCGGCAATGGCAGGAGCTCCTGCACGGCGGCCGCTACTCGCATTCCTATACCGAGGCCTTGCCCGACTTTGTGAAGCTGGCCGAGGCCTATCACGCGGTCGGCATCCGCTGCGAGCGTCCCGGCGACGTCGATGGCGCGATCCGCGAGATGATCGGCGTGAACAGGCCGGTGATCTTCGATTGCGTGGTCGATCCCAACGAGAACTGCTTCCCGATGATTCCCTCCGGGCGCGCCCACAACGAGATGCTGCTCGGCGACGCCACCGTGAGCGTCGAGGACGCTATCACCGAGGAAGGCAAGGTGATGGTGTGATGTTATACCTTACCCGTCATGCGCGGGCTTGACCCGCGCATCCGTCTTCTCCGCAAAGAGGATGGATTGCCGGGTCAAGCCCGGCAATGACAATCTCGGATGGACATTCGCGCGTGAACACCACCCACTATCCCGCCGCCACCGTCTCGGAACAGATCGAGGCGCATACGTTGTCGGTGCTGGTCGACAACGAGCCGGGCGTGCTGGCGCGGGTGATCGGCCTGTTCTCCGGCCGCGGCTACAACATCGATTCGCTCACGGTCTCCGAAACCGAACACGAGAAGCACCTCTCGCGCATCACCATCGCGACGCGCGGCACGCCCATGGTGATCGAGCAGATCAAGAATCAGCTCGAGCGGCTCGTGCCGGTGCACCGCGTCATCGACATGACCGTGGCCGGACCGCACATCGAGCGCGAACTCGCCATGGTCAAGGTGCGCGGCAAGGGGGAGCACCGCATGGAAGCGCTGCGGCTCGCCGACGCGTTCCGTGCTCGCGTGATCGATGCTTCGACCGAAAGCTTCGTGTTCGAGATCACCGGCGCGAGCGAGAAGATCGAGAGCTTCGTGGCGCTCATGATCCCGCTCGGCTTGGTCGAGGTCTCGCGCACCGGCATCGTGGCCATCGGTCGCGGCCCGGAGGGCATGTGATCCCGTCGCCGGGCTTGTCGCGGCGTTTCATTGAACCTAGAAGCAGCACGGCAGCGGCCAGCACTTGGCCCGAGCAGGGGGAGTAACCATGCGCGTTTATTACGATCGCGACGCCGACATCAACCTGATCAAGGGCAAGAAGGTCGCCATCATCGGCTATGGCAGCCAAGGGCATGCCCATGCGCTCAACCTGCGCGATTCCGGCGTCAAGAACGTCGCGGTTGCGCTGCGCAAGGGCTCGCAAGGCGTGAAGAAGGCGCAAGCCGAAAAGCTCAAGGTGATGGAGGTCGCTGCTGCCGCCAAATGGGCGGATGTGATGATGATGCTCACGCCCGACGAGCTGCAGGCCGACATTTATCGCGAGTATCTCGCCGGCAACATGAGAGAAGGCGCAGCGCTGATGTTCGCGCACGGCCTCAACATCCATTTCAACTTGATCGAGCCGCGCGGCGATCTCGACGTGATGATGATCGCGCCCAAGGGTCCCGGCCATACCGTGCGCGCCGAGTACCAGCGCGGCGCGGGCGTGCCGGTGCTGATGGCGGTGCACAAGGACGTCTCCGGCAACGCCCACGATCTCACGCTCTCCTACGGAGCGGCCATCGGCGGCGGGCGCGCCGGCATCATCGAGACAACGTTCCGGGAGGAATGCGAGACCGACCTGTTCGGCGAGCAGTCGGTGCTCTGCGGCGGGCTGGTCGAACTGATGAAGGCCGGATACGAGACCCTGGTCGAGGCGGGTTACGCGCCGGAGATGGCCTATTTCGAGTGCGTGCACGAGGTGAAGCTGATCGTCGATCTCATTTACGAGGGCGGCATCGCCACCATGAATTATTCGGTCTCGAATACCGCCGAATACGGCGAATACGTCTCGGGTCCGCGCGTCGTCAACGACGCAACGCGCGCCGAGATGAAGCGGATTCTCGCGGACATCCAGTCCGGCAAGTTCGCCAAGGAGTGGATGCTGGAGAACCGCGTGAACCAGACGTCGTTCAAGGCCATGCGCGCCAAGATGGCTGCGCATCCGATCGAGGAGATCGGCGCCAAGCTGCGCGCCATGATGCCGTGGATCAAGCAGCGCGCCTTGGTGGATCGCAGCAGGAACTGATCCGCGCCATCCGTGCTGACGGACCCGCGTCGTGCCGCCCGCCGTTTCGCTCTCGCAGCTGAGCGTAACGTTTCGGCTCGCCGCCGGGGGCGCCTATCCGGCGGTTGAGGGCGTCTCGTTGGCGGTTTCGGCTGGCGAGTTCGTGGCCATCGTCGGCCCCACCGGCTGCGGCAAATCGACCTTGCTCAACATCGCTGCCGGGCTGATCGCGCCTTCGTCGGGACGCATCGACGTCTTCGGCGCGCCGCTTGCCGGGCTCAACCGTCAAGCAGGCTACCTGTTTCAAGCGGAAGCGCTGTTCCCATGGAAGACCGCCCTCGACAACGTTGCGATCGGGCTCGAGACCGCAGGGGTCGCGCGGCCGCTGGCGCGCGAGCGCGCGCAGGCCTGGCTTACCCGCGTCGGCCTCTCCGACTTCGCCGCGCGCTATCCGCACATGCTTTCGGGCGGCCAGAGGAAGCGGGTCGGCCTGGTCCAGGTGCTCATCCGCGATCCGAAAATCCTGTTGATGGACGAGCCGTTCGGACCGCTCGATGCGCAGACGCGGCAGATCATGGGCAATCTGCTGCTCGATCTGTGGAATGCCGACCGCAAAGCTGTGCTGTTCGTCACCCACGATCTCGAGGAGGCGATCGCGCTCTCCGATCGCGTAGTGATCATGTCGGCGGGCCCGGCGGCGCGCATCATCGGCGACTGGAAGGTCGCGTTGCCGCGCCCGCGCGACATCGCCGAGGTCAAGATCGAGCCCGCGTTTCAGGATCTGCACCGCGAGATCTGGGCCACGCTGAAGGCCGAGGTGCTCAAAGGCTATGCGCAAACCGGCGGCGGGTGA